>CAJXVQ010000193.1 GCA_913060685.1 uncultured Verrucomicrobiales bacterium | reverse complement strand
TACACAGAGTAGATCGTCGGCAGCGTCAGATGTGTATAAGAGACAGCATGTAAGGCCGGGCGGTTGATTTCGAGGTAGGCTTGGTCGGTGGCCCACGGGACTTCGGGGAGGTGGTTCTTGATGTATTTGAACCTGGCGGTGGTGATGCTTCGCGAGCACTCGTTGATCTCGTCCCAGATGTCGCGTGCCGAGCGGATCGATTCCCGGTATTCGATTGGGTCGACTCCCAGGATAGGCCTGGCCGTCATGTAGTCGGGGATTTTGGCTTCGGCTAATTTGAGGACCGTCGCAGAGATATCGATGGTGCTGACCAGTTCCTCGACCACCTTGCCCGCTTCCGCGATGCCCGGAGCCCAGATAATCATGGGGACATGAATGCCGGGCTCTTGCAGGTAACCCTTTCCGCGAAGGTTACACCGGCCATTGTCAGCGATGAAAATGACGATCGTGTTGTTCTTCAGTCCCTTCTTCTCGAGGTCTTCCATGAGAAGTCCAACCTCGTTGTCCATGTATTCCACGGTGTCGAGGTAAGCCGCCCAGTCGTATCGAATTTCCGGGGTGTCGGCGAAGTACGGCGGAAGTTGAATTTCGGAAACTGAAACCGGGTGCTTTGAATTCTTTCGGATTCCATTCCACCAATCCCCGCGGTGGGTGGCCGCAAGTTGAATCTGGCTGAAGAAGGGTTGATCGGCAGCGGTGAAATCGGCGCGTTTGTCAAAGAGACCGAAGTTTTTTACGCCATCCCACGGGCCGGTCGGACTGTGTTTGAAGTTACAGTCTGTCTTGGTGCCCTTTTTCATCACGAGATCATGACCGAGGAGGCAGGTGTATCCGGCTTCGCGTAACCAAAAAGTGATGGGCTTGAAGGGTGTCTCCAGAGGGACCTCCCGATTGCTCCGGTGGTTGTGCGTGTTAGTGATGTTTTGGTGCACCCCGATCATCATGGCGGAGCGATTTGGTGAGCAGATCGGGTTGGTGCAATAGGCTTTTTTGTAGAGGGTGCCCTCTTTGGCCATCTTGTTTAGATTGGGCGTTTTGACGCCAGGCATGCCATAGCATTCGAGATCGAGTCCCATATCCTCGGCCATGAGCCAGATGATATTGGGCTTTTTAGCCAAGGCCGGACCGACGGCGAGGAATCCAATGACGAATGTAAGAAGTCGCTTCACTATTTTTTGAGAGAGTAGATTTTCAAGTCATCGATGATGGCCTTCTTTGGGACGGAAACTCTGAGAGTTCGCTTGGTGGGATGGGCAATTCCGGCGGATGAAAACGAACCAACCTCCTTGTCGTTAATGACGACCTTCATCGTGTCACCCTTGATGGTCACAGCCAGTTTGTGCCACTTGCCAGCTTCGAGCTTGTTGGGAAAGCGTTTCGTCTTTGTCTTTAACATTTTTGTTTGTTCCGGCGTGATGGTTTTATCGAGACGGGCTTTGCGCATCGCGTTCGCCATGACCCCGGTTTTAAGGTCGTTGATTTGCACATTCTTGGTGCTGATTTTTGTCATGCAGAGATGTCCTGCGTGGACCTCTTTAAATTTCATGTCCGCAAAATTAAGGCCGAGGCTGTCGGCTTCGGTCGGTAATTTGAAACGGAGGGTCACTTTGCCATCTTGAAACTCCGCAGGATGAACCACCGAAACAGCATGATCTGCCGCCGGGTGAAAGGTGATGTGCATCGCGCCGTCCTTCAGGTCGACTTGCTTGTTTCCTTTCGCTCTTTTCTTGCTGTTAGAAGTCCACCCGTTGCCGATCTCCTCCTTCGAATTATCGCTCTCCGCTCGCTCGAAGTTGTCTTCAAAGATTAAGGTTTCTTTTTCATCGGCGATCGCAGCGAAGGGAAGGAGAAGAGCTGCTAGAAGAGTATGGGTCGTTTTCATGATAGCCGAGATTAGGCCCTTTTCAGACAGCTGTCTGCAAGAACGAATCTTCGTTGGGCATCTTCCTTTCACTGAGGCTCTGCTATTTTTTCGGGCCCGTTGTATTGGTGTAAGTAGGGGGTGCTCGAGAGTCGCCATGCCTCCAGTGCAAACAAGGCGAGTGTGAGAAAAAGCACCGTCGTTCCCAATGTGACGACGACAAGTGTCCAAACCCATTCTGTTCTCGCTCGCATTTTCCAGGTGAAAAACAGTGCGGCGAGCACGAAGAGGGCAGGGTAGAAGTAAATCCCCCCGGATGGAGTCATAAAGATTCGCACAATCAAAGGAAGGGCGACGGACTCGTATCCCGCTGAGCGATAGACGTGGTAGTATTCGGTGCCTGCAGCATAAAGACACGCTGAAGTGATCCACATCACTCCCACCGAAAACCAAAGCGCAATGAGGCGTGCGATCATTTGATCAAGTTACTCACTCTTCTCCCAAACTCGAATATAATCGACCTTCATAGAGGTTGGAAAAGCACCTCCCTTGGCTCTCTTCACCGGAGTCAGCCGATTATTGGCGAACACCGCAAACGGTGCGCGCAGTCCGAGCGAAAGAGCCACGTTCATCTTGCGATGCCAAAGCACATTCTTTTTTCGACCCACCTCAACACCATCGACATACCAAACAATCTCGTCCTGCTCCACGAGACATCCATAGGTATGAAAATCCTCGCGCGGATCAAAAGGTGCGTGATATTCCAGCGACTGCTCTTCTACGAATTTGTGCGGTCTCCGCCACTCGCGACCTTTGTTTCCCTTCTCACCATTCGAGAGGATGGCGTGTAAATTATGATCCATGATCCGCTCGTTGCCCTCCTTCGCATCGCCACGCTGGGTGATCTCGACAATGTCGATCTCGCTATAGCGAACTTTTCCTTTCTCGACGACCGAGTCATCGATCTTGCTATAAAGCCAGAATGCCGGGCACGCTCCCGGAAACAATCCCGCTCCATTGATGCGCGCCTCATAATAGCCGTAGGTCCCACTCGCATAGGACTTCAACATCCCCGAGGTGTAAGCAGCTTCCTCACCCTTCTCTTTCCGTAAAGTCAGGGTCAAAATTCCATCTTTCACTGAGACATTTTTCTCATTGTCCCAGGTCCAGGCTCCAAAGTTTTCTGGCTTCTTGAACCACATTTTCCAATTGACCTCGTCCTTGTTGAAGTCATCCGACCGATTCCATTTGATCATCCACTTTTCATCCTCCTTTGCCGAAAGAGGGCGCACGTTCTTTCCCTCCTGCCCCATCGCCAACACTGCCGTTAAACCGAACCCGAGAAGGAATAATTTCATCCCCAAAGCACACCTCAATCTCCAACCCCTTGCAATAACCGATCCCACCTCCACCAAGCAAGCCCCGCTCCAGCCATTTTTTGCGTGTTTTTCCTCTTAAAACCAGCTTCCCTCCACCCAACATCATGTCCGAGAAACGTAAGCCATACCCCTTCGACCTCTTCGAGCCCAAGTGGCAATCCCATTGGGCCGAGAACAAAACCTACCGTACCCCCGGTCCGGGCGAGGAAGGCTTCGATGCGTCCAAGCCCAAATACTACATCCTCGACATGTTTCCCTACCCCTCCGGTGCCGGCCTTCATGTCGGCCATCCCGAGGGCTACACTGCCACCGATATCGTCGGCCGCTATAAGCGCATGAATGGCTTCAATGTCCTCCACCCCATGGGGTGGGACGCCTTTGGACTCCCTGCCGAGCAATACGCCATCAAGACCGGCACCCACCCCCGTATCACCACCGAGGCCAATACCAACAACTTCCGCCGCCAGCTCCAGGAACTCGGCTTCGGCTATGATTGGGACCGCGAGATCAACACCACCGATCCCAAGTATGTCCGCTGGACCCAGTGGATTTTCCTCCAGCTCTATCATTCCTACTTCTGCGACGAAGACCAAAAAGCGAAACCCGTCTCCGAGCTCGAGGCCAAAGGTTGGTCGCAAAAAGACATCGACGAAGTCCGCCTTGCCTTCATCCACGAAGCTCCCGTCAACTGGTCTCCTTCAATGGGCACCGTCCTCGCAAATGAGGAAGTTGAGGAATGGAAAAAGAAAGGCGAAACCGTCGAGCGCCGCCCGCTTCGCCAGTGGATGCTCCGCATCACAAAATACGCGCAACGTCTCATTGATGAACTTGAGCCCCTCGATTGGCCCGAGTCCATCAAAGCCCTCCAGCGCAACTGGATCGGCCGCAGTGAAGGAGCCGAAGTCACCTTCGATGTCGAAGGCAATGACGTCACTGTTTTCACCACTCGGCCCGACACCCTCTTCGGAGCGACCTACATGGTCCTCGCCCCCGAACATCCATTGCTCGACGAGCTCGATGTTGGAGACGACTTCGATGACGATATTATCAAGTATCAAGAAAGCTGCGCCAACAAATCTGATATGGAGCGTGGGCTCGATAAAGAGAAGACTGGCGTCTTTACCGGAGCCTTTGCCACCAACCCGGTTAATGGCGAAAAGATCCCCGTCTGGATCGCCGACTACGTCATGATGGGCTATGGCAGCGGCGCGATCATGGCGGTGCCCGCGCATGATTCCCGCGACTTCGAATTCGCCGAAAAATTCGGTCTCCCCATCCTCCAAGTGGTTCAGCCAAACGGCGATCATGATTGGCAAGGCTACACCGATTCTGGAACCGCCACCAACTCCGGCTTCCTTGATGGCCTCAAAACCAAAGACGCCAAAAAGAAGATCATCCACTGGCTCGTCGAAAACGAAAAAGGGGAAAAGAAAATCCAGTTCAAACTCCGCGACTGGCTCTTCTCCCGCCAGCGCTATTGGGGCGAACCTTTTCCGCTTCTTTGGGACAAGGAAACCGGCCAGCACTCCGCCGTTCCCGAATCCGAACTGCCTCTTCTCCAACCCGAGATGGAGGACTTCAAACCCACTGGCGATCCCCGTGGACCCCTCATCAATTGCACCGACTGGATCAACTACAGTGAGAAGCTCCAGCGCGAAACCAACACCATGCCCCAATGGGCAGGCTCCTGCTGGTATTACCTTCGCTACTGCGATCCGGACAATACTGAGAATTTCATCAGCCCCGATGCTGAAAATTACTGGGGCAATGACGACGGCTTCGTCGACTTCTATGTCGGTGGTAAGGAGCACGCCGTACTTCACCTCCTCTACTCCCGCTTCTGGCACAAGGTTCTCAACGACCTCGGCCACGTTAAATCCTCCGAGCCCTTCAAAAAATACTTCGCCCCCGGCCTCATCATGGGCGAGGACGGACAAAAAATGTCCAAATCCCTCGGTAACGTCGTCAACCCGGACGACGTCGTAGAGCTCTACGGTGCCGACTCCCTCCGCCTTTACGAAATGTTCATGGGCCCTCTCGACCAGGACAAACCCTGGGCCATGAAAGGTGTCGAAGGCGTCCATCGCTTCCTCGCCAAAGTATGGCGAGTTGCCTTCTTGGAAGAGTCAGAAGGGGGCTGGGTCTCGAGTGGTAAGATTGTCGAAGGCGAGAATGCCGACCTCGCAAAGGTCACCCACCAAACCATTAAGCGCGTCGAAGAAGCGATCAACACTCTCCGCTTCAACACCGGCATCAGCGCCATGATGGAGTGCACCAACGCCTACACGGCGGCGGGCGAAATCCCCCGCGACCTTTTCCTCACCTTCCTCAAGCTTCTCAGCCCCTTCGCGCCGCACCTTGTCGAAGAGATTAACGCGACCCTTGGAGAAACCGAGCTTGTCAGTGAACAAGCGTGGCCGGTCCTCGACGAGTCACTTCTCGTCGAATCCGAGATCCAGCTCATCGTTCAGGTCAACGGCAAGCTCCGTGCCCGCATGACGGTGCCCGCCGATATCTCAAAAGAAGATGCCGAAGCCCGGGCTCTCGCCGACCCAAATGTGACAACTCATACAGACGGCAAAACGGTCCGCAAGGTCATCGTCGTCCCTAGGAAGCTTGTCAATATCGTTGCAAATTGAGCCATGGACCTTGCTGCAGTTTCTTCCCGACCTGATCTTGTCAGCGAACTCAAAGATCGTGATTGGATCTCTGTCTTCGATCAACAATCCCTAAAACGGGCGGTCAGCTACACCAAGCCGGCCCGCTTGCTGAAGCTTGATGCCTTTGATCGGGGGAAATCGGTCACGGTCATCGCTATCTTTCGGGGGAACTACGCCCCCACTTATCAGACGGTTCTCACTTTTACCCGGGATGAGCGGAGAAATTGGGGGTTCGGATGCGACTGCAGCTGCCCGGTTGGTTACGATTGCAAGCACTCCGCAGCCGCGATGATCGCGTTGACGGATCGTCTTGCTCAATCGGCGGCTTCAATTTCAAAATCAACAGACTCAGGTGATTCTGAAATCGCAGACTGGCTCTCCACGGTGAGCGAATCCCTCGCCGCGCCTACTCTTGTTGAAGAAAAGGAAAAGCCCAACAACTCCTTCCTCGCCTACTGTCTCGTGCCACCGGCTTATAGCTATGAATCCCGCTACACCCTTTCCCTCCACGTTGGTCGGACTCTCAAAAGCGGGGAAGTCAGGCTCACCACCAACTCCAATGCCAATGCGGATCCCATCAAGCCGCCCAAGTACATGAGGCCCGAGGACATAATGCCCTGCACCCTCTACTATCAGATTCTCCGCGGAAGCTATCAATACGGCGGCCTCCGTCTCGAAGGTCCGCAAGCCGGCCTTCTTCTCCAGCAAGTACTCGAAACCGGCCGTCTCTATTACCTTGTGGACCGCAAGAATCCCCGGATTCTGACACCCGGAGACTCCATCCTCCCCGAACCGATCTGGGAAAGTCAGCCCGATGGTGCCGCGCGGCCTACTTTCGCCCCACCGTTTTCCGAAGCCACCGGCATCATCAATACCCAGCCTCCCTACATTCTCCTCCCTCAAGCCGACTCCGATAAGCTCACAATTCACTCCCTCGACCTCTCCCGTCACAGTGCCGGTTTTCTCAAAGCCTGGAGCACGGGTCCCACCCTCAAACCCGAGCAAGTCGCCCATACCGCCACCGCCCTTCAAAGTCGCCTCCCGACTCTTCCCAAACCGATCCCCACCAAGACCAAGACCCTCAAAAAATCCAAGCCCTCCATCCATCTCCACCTCCACCGCGCCAATCCCTTCAGCCACGGCGGACTCCACTTCTCCGGCCAACCCGAGCCCATTATCGCGGAGCTCACTTTCAAATATCACGGCCACCCCTTCGTCATCGATCTCGCCGAAAAACCAGAGGGAAAAGCCTCCTTCATCGCCTCTAAAAAAGGCACGGTCTTCACCATCCCCCGCGACACCAGTTTCGAGCGAGAGACCATCTTCCACCTTGTCGAGGAATACGATATTGTCCCTGCCGGCGTGCACGATCCCAGTATCGCCCGGGACTATCGCTCTGCCTTTCTTCCCGAGGGCCCGGCCTCGCAATGGGACATGGCCATCGCCCAATTTATCACACAGTCCATCCCCTTCCTCCGCGAGCAAGGCTGGGATATTACCATCGACACCACGGCTAAAGTCGAGGTCCATGCCATTGGACCGGATGATCTCGACACCGGCCTCACCGAGCACCCCGACCACGGCATTGACTGGTTCCATTTCTCAGGCTCTTACCTCACTCCCGAGGGTGACAAACAACCACTCCTTCCACTTCTTTCCTCCTACCTCAAGATCCTCGATTTTGACACCATTGATGAAACCCTCGATTCGCTGACCGACGAGGACCAGACCCTCCTCAAGGATCCCGACTCCCCAAACTCCTTCCTCGCTCTCCCGACTCTTCGCCTGCTCCGTCTTGCCAAAACTCTCCACGACCTCTTCGGTGCCAGTTCGCCGGAGGAACCTCTCCACCGCCTCCAGGCTGCCGCCCTCGCGGACGTCCTGGAGATGGACTCCAGCCAGACCCTCAAGGACCTCGCCGCCCTCGGCAAAAACCTCAAGAACGTCACCACTCTTCCGCGGCCCAAGCCACCGAAATCCCTCCAAGCCGATCTCCGCGACTATCAACTCGATGGCTTCCACTGGATGCAGTTCCTCGCCCGCCACTGCCTCCACGGCATCCTCGCCGATGACATGGGCCTTGGTAAAACGATCCAGGCTCTCACCCACCTCCAGGCCGAGGTCTCAGGTCGTCGCACCGGCAAGCTTCCCTCCCTCGTTCTTGCCCCCACGTCCGTGGTTGGCAACTGGAGGGCCGAGGCTAAAAAATTCACTCCCAGACTCAAGACCCTCCTCCTCCACGGGCCCGAGCGGAAATCCGAGTTCAAAAAAATCCCGCAATCCCACCTTGTCATCACCTCCTACGCTCTCTTAGTACGGGATTTCGACGAGTTCAAGGACCAGGACTTTCATTGCGTCATTCTCGACGAGGCTCAATACATTAAAAATCCGGCAGCGAAGGTCTCGCAACTCGCATGCAAGCTCCGTGCAAAACACCGGCTCTCCCTTTCCGGGACTCCGCTCGAAAATCACCTTGGCGAACTCTGGTCACAAATGCGCTTCCTCATGCCCGGCCTCCTCGGGTCATCCGAGGCCTTCCGCAAGCACTTCCGGACCCCCATCGAAAAGCACGGCGACACCAATGCCCAACTTTCCCTCAACTCCCGCGTCGCCCCTATCATCCTTCGCCGCACCAAGGATCAGGTCGCCACTGAACTCCCGCCGAAAACCGAGATCCTCCATACCATCGCCCTCAATCCCGGCCAGATCGACATTTACGAAACGGTTCGCGCTGCCATGGATGACCGCATCCGCGATGCCATCGCAGACAAGGGCCTCGCGAAGTCCCAGATCATCGTCCTCGATGCCCTTCTGAAACTTCGTCAAATTTGCTGCCACCCTCAACTCCTCAAGCTTCCTGCGGCACAAAAGGTCAAGAACTCCGCCAAACTCGATTTCCTCACCGATGAGCTTCTGCCGACTCTCCTTGAGGAAGGTCGCAAGATCCTCATTTTCTCCACCTTCACCACCATGCTCGCCCTCATCCAGAAGCATCTGGAGAAGAAAAAGATCCTCTTTTCAAAAATCACCGGCAGCACGAGAGATCGCCAAAAAGAGATCGACCGCTTTCAGGCTGGCGAGACCCCTGTCTTCCTCATCAGCCTCAAAGCCGGCGGCACCGGCCTCAACCTCACCGCCGCCGACACCGTCATCCACTACGACCCGTGGTGGAACCCCGCTGCCGAGAATCAAGCGACCGATCGTGCCCATCGCATCGGCCAGGATAAGCCCGTCTTCGTTCACAAGCTCGTCACCGAAGGATCCATCGAGGAACGCATCGTCCAGCTCCAGGCCCAGAAAGCCAAACTCGTCGAAGCCCTGCTCAGCGAGAAGACGACCAAACTTCAGCTCGACCAGGAGACCCTTGGGAATCTTCTCGCTCCCCTGGAATAGATCGTGTGAACTCTTCGCTACCCTTTGCGTGATCGGGAAGCGGAGATGGATTTTGCTGCCTCCGAAGTCCCAATTAATGGGGGGCGCTATTCCTTGATTACCGGAGCCAGATAAATATTGCGATAGGCCACACTGGTGTGGTCGCCCTGCAGATGGATGGGACCAGGCTGGGTTGGGTCCGTGAAAACAGCTCCTCCCGTCGGGCCATGGACCGGTTGATTGTCGATGACTTTTTCGCCATTGAGAATCACGGTGATGTGTCGGTCCACCAAGGTGAGATCGTAGGTCTGCCATTCGCCTCCGGGCTTTCCGGCGTTTTTTGACGGAGCGATGTGTCCAAAGATCGCCCCGACGCCCTGCAGTCCTTGCATCCGGCTATTGCGGTCCACAACCTGGGCTTCATACATTCCCCGCAAGTAGACGCCGCTGTTGCGATTCTCTTCGATCAGGAATTCGAGGTGCAGCCAAAAGTCTTCATAGACCGCTTCCGTGCGCAGATTTGCGTAGGCTCCGGTTGCGCTGAAGTCGGTCTTGGGAGTGGTGTTGACGAGGAGGCCGTCTTTCACACTCCACCCGTTGACTTTGTCCGCTTCC
Source organism: uncultured Verrucomicrobiales bacterium (assembly GCA_913060685.1). Taxonomy (GTDB): domain Bacteria; phylum Verrucomicrobiota; class Verrucomicrobiia; order Verrucomicrobiales; family Akkermansiaceae; genus SW10. Next base: position 1,088 of record CAJXVQ010000193.1, on the reverse strand, counting down.
TGGGGTCTCCAGCCCGTCAAATCCTTGCCATTGAAGATCGAGGTCGGCAGCCCAAAACGCACGCTCGACAGATCGGGATGCGAGGCGGGCATGGGCGGGATTTTCTTCCCGACGAAGGGATCACGTTGAACAGAACCATCTTGCGAGGTCGATAGCACGACTCCTTCCAGCGTGCCGTTCTTGATCCCCAGTTCGACCGTTTTGGTGACTTTCGCTTTCTTGTTTTTTCGGAGGGTGAATGAGAGGCGTCCGTCGGCTTCTTTGACATTCTGATGAGGTCCAAGCGGGCCGACATGCAATCGCATCTTCACCACCGGTTTCCCGTCAATTCTCTGAATGCTCAACCACGTCGGCGTGCCGGATTTGAGAGTCAGCGACCAGTCGCCCGCGAGTTCATCTGCCGCGGCTGTTGAAAAAAAGAGGCTCACTAGGAAAGCGAAAATGCCTTGAGAGAAAGCGAGACGAAAGAGGGAATTGGGAAGGGAATTCATGAACCGGTTGTAGGGGCGGACGCCAATGACTGGAGCGCCTGGAGTCGCTTCAGGCAAGTTCGTATTCTTCGTCGTCGCGAAGAAGTTTGGGATGTCGATCGGCTTCCTCGGCCATTGAGCGAATATCCGGGATCAAGGTGTGTGAGCCAATCCAGTGAAGATCACACGGAACCCGTCCGGCAACTTTCATCGCGGTCAGTTCGGCCTTCGTCAATGGATCGCCGACACCCGGACAGGGTGCCTCCTCCCCGGTCTTGCGATGAAAATCAACGCACGCCAGGTTTGTGAGGTGGTTCAATTCGTTCTCCACACTGGGAAGATGATCTCCGATGGCAGAATCTTGCTGATAAAGTCGAATGATTCTTCGTGCCACGGGTTTGTCCTCGCCCGGAATGGCGACGATGTACTCGCTAATCCACTTGCCGGAGCCGGTGTAGCTGTCGAGATCGACTCCGACGATGAGCAGGGCGTATCCGCCAAGGGCGGGAAGATAGTCACTCTTTAAGAATCGGGTTCCGGTTTTGATTGTGTTCATATTATTGGGGGGATCCAACAGATACCCGGGATGTGGCAGGCGATCTTTCAAGTGGAGGGAGG
>CAJXVQ010000192.1 GCA_913060685.1 uncultured Verrucomicrobiales bacterium | reverse complement strand
ATCTACACAGAGTAGATCGTCGGCAGCGTCAGATGTGTATAAGAGACAGATTCCCCCCTTCGCCAACGTCGGTGTTGTAGCCGTCTTCGAGCGCCTGGATGAACCCATCGGCATTCACGCGTCTTGCCGCTTCGCGAACTTCCTCGTCACTCGCCTCCAGTCGTCCATAGCGAATATTCTCCAATACCGATCCACTGAACAAGTGCGGGCCCTGCAACACAATCCCGAGGTTTGACTGATACCACTCCAGACTCCGCTCCCGCAAATCCTCGCCGTTCACCAGGATCGCCCCTCCGCTCGCTTCATAAAACCGCGCCACCAGATTCACAATCGTGCTCTTGCCGCCACCACTTGCTCCCACCAGCGCGATTGTTTCGCCCGATTGCACCTTCAGATTGAAATCCTTCAGGACCTCCTCTCCCGTCTCATAAGAAAAATCCACTCCCCGAAATTCAAGACTCTCAATCTTCCGCACCCCACCATCCGGCGCCACGTCTTCCGGACGGTCCTCACGATCCCATTCCGCCAGCTTCCCCTTCACCGCCTCGCTGTCTCGAATCCCCGGCTCCGTCGCCAATAGTTCCAGCACCCGCTCGCCCGCCGCCTGCGCGCCCTGCATTTGCACCAGCACCTGCGCAATCTGATTGATGGGATTAAAAAACTGCCCCGCATAAAAGATGAAGGCCACCAGGGTGCCCAGCGTCATCTCCTCGCTCATCACATCCGCCCCACCCCGCCAAAGCGCCACCCCGGCCGCGACACTTCCCAAGGTGAGCACCATCGGAATATAGACCGCCGACTGGAGCGCGTTCTTCATCGAGACCCCATACATCTGCGTCGAAAGTCCCTGAAACTCATCGAGATTTTCCTCCTCGCGCACCAACGCCTTGCTCGTGCGCAATCCCATCAGGGCCTCGGAAAAGGACGCCGTAATCATCGAGTTGAACTTCCGCGTGTCCCGCGAACTCAGCAGCAGTTTCTTCTGAAAAATCGCGCTGATGACAATCAAGGGCGGAACCACCGCAAGCACCAGCAAACCGAGCACCGGGTTCAGCACGACCAGGATCACCGAGATCATGACGACCAGACAAGACGCCCAGACGAGATCCAGCGTCCCCCATGCAATGATGCGGGAGAGCTTGTCACAATCCGAAGTCAGCCGCGAAATCAACCATCCCGTCGGCCGGTGATCGAAGTAACTAAATTCCAATTCCTGCAATCGCTGAAAACAATCACGCCGGATGTCGTGACTCATATGATTCGCCAAAGCGCCCGCCGACCGGATGAAAACCAACACGCCCGCCGACAGCGCAATCGTCAACCCGAGGTAAACCGCGATGTGCGGGGCGAGATCCCTCATGGAACTGACCTCGTCCACGTCATCCACCGTCCAGCGTGTCACCAAGGCAAAACTCGCATCCACCCCCGCGATCGCCACCGCTGAAATCGCCAACGGGATCAAGAGCTGCTTGTAGCGAAGAGCGATCCGAAAAACCCTCTTCCAAAGGCCCATATCAAACTTCTCGCTGAACGCGTCTTCCGGAACTTCGTTGCTCATGACTCAGCGGGGTTGGCGAGTTCGTTTTCCAAAGCGGTCTGAATTTTCCACAGCCGGCGATAAAGCCCCTCCGCCTCCACCAATTCCGCATGCGTGCCCTCCTGAATAATGCGCCCACCTTCTAAAACAATAATCTTATCAGCATGGGCCAGAGTCGAAAGCCGATGCGCAATCACCAGCGTCGTCCGCCGCCCGTGACGACTCCGCAGGGCCTCCAAAATCGTGGCCTCCGTCTCCGCATCGACCGCACTCAGCGCATCATCCAGCAGCAACACCGGAGTATCCTGCAAGAGCGCCCGCGCCAGCGCCACCCGTTGCCGTTGGCCGCCGGACAGCGTCACCCCGCGCTCCCCAATCTGAGTCGCATACCCCTCCCCAAAACTCGCGATCGTATCGTGAATATCCGCCAACCGCGCCGCCTCCGTCACATCATCATCCGCCGCCCCATCCCGGCTCAAGCGAATGTTCTCCCCAATCGTTTTTGAATAAAGAAACGGCTCCTGCATCACCACACTGAACTGCGAACGCACCCACTGCCGATCCAGCTCCGTCAACTCACGCCCATCAAACTGAATCGACCCCGACTCATAATCATAGAGCCGCAGCAGCAAGCTCATAATCGTCGACTTCCCCGAACCCGACGGCCCGACAATCGCCAACGTCTGCCCCGGGTCCACCTCAAAGGAAACCCCCTTAAGCTCCGTCTCATCCTCCCCATACCCAAACACCAAATCCGCCACCGCAATCCTTCCCTCCACCACAATGGCATGATCTGTCCCGGTCATGATCCCCTCCCGGCAGCTCCGCTGCGAAGACTCCTCAGGCTCCGACAGGATCTCACCCATCCGGGTCAACGCCACCACCGACTTCCCGAGTTCCGTCAAAGTCCTCCCCATCTGGCGCACCGGCCACAGCAGCATGTTCAAGAACATCAGAAACGCAAACAAGGTGCCCACCGTCAGAGATCCGGTCGCAATGAAATAAGCACCTGAAAACAACACCAGCCCCTGCTGAATCAGCACCACCAGATCCGAAATCGACCAATACCACGCCATCAAACGCAGCAGCCGCAAACTCCGATCCCGATAAAGTTGATTCGGCTCTGCAAACTTGGAAATCTCGAAATCCTGCCGCGCAAAGGCCCGCACCACCCGCAAGCCAGTCAGGTTCTCCTGCACCACCCGCGTCACCTGCCCCTCCGCCTCAGCCACCTCCTTGAAGAGATGCTTCACCCGCCCCACGTAAATGTAACCGAAGAGAATAATCGGCACGATCAGCACAAAAGAAATCGCCGCCATCCGGCCATCCAACATAATCATAAGCGGCAGCGCCGTGAGCAAGAGCAGCAGTGAATTACTCACCTCCACCACCTGGCTCGACAAAGCCAACCGCAGCGTCTCCACGTCCGAGGTGCAACGCTGGATCAGGTCCCCCGTCTCCGCCCGATCATGATACTTCGCCGGCAACCGCTGGAGATGATCATAAAGCCGGTCCTTCAAACGCCTCGCAATCCCGTCCGACGCCTGCGCCGCAAACCGGCTCTTAAAATAAGCAAATACCCCTGCCACCAAAGTCAGCAACACCATCAACACAGCCGGAAACCACAACCTCTCCCGCACAAACTCCGCCCCACCCATCAAAGCGATCACCCCCGAAGTCAACCGCCCCTCATCCGGCTCCTGCGACAGCACGAAGTCAATCGTCGCACTTGCCACCAACGGCACCACATAATTAATCGCCGTAAACACAAACAACGCCCCAATTGCCCGGGCATACGTCCCCCGAAACCCACGCATCAACTCCCACAGCAAACGCAGCGGAGAAGATTTCGAGGAGAGTGACCGGCCGGAAGCCATATTGGTAATTCGTCTGAGCGGACCAAGGAGGCAAGCGAATTCAAGAGAATCCACCGGCGCAGGCGATCCTTGACCTCCAGTTGGTCTCTCCGATCCGCTCAACGGCAGACTCAAGCTCCCCGCCTCAATAGAAAATTCCCAGCAGCAGTTCCCCTACCGGAGGCGCCAGGGGAAAGATATCGATGAAGCTTCTGGTTTCATAAGAGTCCGTCCGTAACCATCGATTTCATCGATAGTGGGTTTCTTTAAAACGATTGTCTCTGACTGCGTGGATGTGATTCACTGCGCAATGACTAAAACCCTCCTTGCATTTCTCCTTCTTTCCATTGTTGCCAAAGGAGCTTTTTACCGGGTTCAGATTTCTGATCTTGAGGGGGCTGGGAAGCCGGAGGATTTGGGGGAGAATATTCGGGAGAGAAATTGGCGACCCAGATCTGGATTTCAAACGACTTTCCCGACTTCTCGCTTTAAGGAATTCTCCATGGTGGTGCCCAGTGTGGCCCGGCAAGCCGAGGCGTTTGCGAGGGGGGGGATCAGAATGGACGAGGAAGCGATGAGACCGCAAAATGTCACGGTAGGAGAGGCTATCCTGGTCATTGAGTTGGATGAGCCGAAGGAGGTGAAAGGATTCGTGGACTATTGGCGCTCTGGTGAGAATCGTTGGGGAACCTTTGCATGCCGGATTGATCCGTCCAAGCTCATGAAATGTTCGGCAGAAGAGGTGGAGATCGTTCGGGATCGTTATGCGCGGCATCAACTTACATCCGGAGCGCGCGGCGGGATTTGGTATCGTAGTCAGGTCGAATCGGAGGTGAGGGGGCGTCGGATGGAATTTGACCAGACCTTCTCCACCTTAAGCGGAGGGCGGGCCTTGGCCGAGAATATGGCTCTGGATCGCGAGTTGATTCTGGGAACAGGGAAAGCTGGCGAAGATGTCGACCTGGCAAGTATCAAGGGTGTGACGGTGAAAGCGATTCCCTGGGGGGAGAGACTGCCCAAGGAGGAAATTGCGGTGGATGCCTTGTCGAAGCGCGTTCCAGAAGATCAGTATTTCATGGTCGTGCCCTCATTGAATCAGCTCTTTGGTCTCATGGACCGAATTGAAGAATCCGGGACGCCCATCCTTCAATCTTTTTCAGTGGGTGATCAGTATCGGGAATTACCTTCACGTTATCGTCGCCAGCTGGGATTGGATTTGCCGGATGTCATAGCGGGGTTTCTGCCGGTGAAAAGTGTCGCGGTCACCGGTGGTGATCCATTTTTCCCGACCGGGTCGGATGTCGCGGTGATCCTTGAGACTGACAAAGTGGACTCTGTCTTCACCCTCTTGCAGACCGCGATCTCGGCCAAGGCCAAGGGTGCCGGAGCTAACTCGGTTGGTAAGGGAGGATTTGCCAATGAGTCCCGTTCATTCTCGAGCTATCTTGCCAAATTGGATGGTGCGGTGGTGGTGGCAAATTCAGCCAGACAGTTGGAGCGGGTTCTTGCGGTCGCCAAGGATGGCAGCCATTCCCTGGGATCGACGGATGAGTATCGCTTTTTCAGACATCGCTATCCCATGGGAGCCGATGAAAGCGCCTATGTCTTTATCTCTGATGCCTGCCTTCGTCACTGGGCCAGTCCGCTCGTTCGCATTGCCGCTTCACGCCGAAGCCGGGCTCTGGCTGCGCTTGGCAATCTGACCTCCCAACGAATTGCTGGCGAGGAGTTGAGCCAGGAATTTGAACCGCTTCTGGGGAAGGTGACGGAGTCGAAGAATCAAGTGTTCAGTGAACGGTATGGTTCTCTGGGATTCTTAACGCCGATCTCGGAGTTGAAAATTGAGCGCGTTTCTTCGGTCGAGAAAGAGTCCTACGAACGGTGGCGTCGGGGATACGAGGGTGGCTGGGCCAGGTTTTTTGATCCCATTGCGATTCGCTTGAAAATGGCCAAAACGGAAGAGGAATTGGATATGACGATTCTGCCGCTGAGAGTGGATAGTGATTATCAGGAAATGATTTCCTTGGTCGGAGAGGCACGACTGAGCAAGGCTGCGACGACGGTGCCGAAGGAATCGCTCTTCCACTACGCGATGGCCCTGGATTCGAAGGGCGATCTATTTAAGGAGGCAAGTGTCTCGTTGATTGAAATTCTCCCTTCCCTCAAGTTGAACCCTCTTGGTTGGATGGGAAGCTCCGCATCCGTTACTCTGGGGCACTCTCTGGCGTGGCAATCGGACTTTGGAATCGAAACATTGATCGAGCTTCCGGTATTGCTCAGAGTTGAAGTTCAGAGCCGGATCAAATTGGCCTTGTTCTTGACCGCGGTAAAAGGATCGATCGAAGTCTCCGGTCCGGATCTTGTTCGATGGGAAACGCGCGAGCATGAGGGTCGTCGATATGTCGCGGTCATTGGTGACGAGGAAGAAGTGGGTGCGGAATTGTCGATCTACTACGCCGCTTTGCCGACTGCGCTCTTAGTCAGTTTGAATGAGGACATGCTGAAGCGGGCTTTGGATCGCGAGAAAGAATTTCAAAAAGGGCAGCAGAGTGACATGCAAGTGTTTGCCCAAACCTCTCCTGGTTTCCTGGTTGGTTTGGGAGAACTGGGGAGTAGTCAGAGTCTGGAAAAGAGGCGTCGTAATCTGAGTTGGGCCGCCCTTCCAATTCTCAATGAATGGCGCAAGAGCCAATCGGCCGGGGACCCGGTGGATTTCCATCATGTTCGCTTTGCATATCGGATCACTTGTCCGGGTGGCCTTGGATATCGCTGGAACGAGAAAGAACTCACCATGGAATCGGTGGCTTACGGACATCCTGCCAATCCTCTTAAAGGGGCCAAACCCCTCGATATTTTGAGCCGATTCAATACCGTGGAAATGAATTCATCCTTTGAAGACGGAGGGATGAATCTCCGGGTGTCGCTTGATGAAGAGTCCACCTATCAACGTCCTTTGCCGGAGAGCGCACCCAGACCCGAAGACGATAAGATTGTGGGCTATCACAATCTGGTGTCTTTGCCAGCGGGAACAATCTCTATCCATGAGACCGACTATCCGGCTTCGCGGGTCGAGGAGGCGAAAACGCATAAGACGGAAACCAAGGTTGAGTCAGTGGCCCAAGATGGTGACCGGACTGTTTTCGAAGAAAGCTTCCGTAGCTTGACTGGCGAAGAGGGAGTCGCGGGCCGTCAGAAGACCGAGGTTGGGCCCAAGGGCTCGAGGTTGCTTTCCTGGACCGGGAACTCGGAGTTAGACGGGGACTCGGAGTTCGTTCCTGATAAGAATAATGGGAATTACGAATACCCCGCGGAGATGTGGCCCGGCTTGGTATTCCAAGTGAATAAGATTGAAACCTGGCTGACCGACGGAGAGTCCGAGGTTTACCTCTCCGATGCCTACGTGAAAGTCGTTGGATGGGAGAAAATCAAAGGGCCGGACGGAGTTGAAGTGAACGCGCTCAAGTTGGAGTGGCACTCGGAGTCTCTGGGAGATAAAACCTTGGATCGAGATCAAATGACCGAATGGCTGGCTCCGGGGCACGGCATGGTGAAGTCGATCAGCACCTCGAATTTGGGAAACTCAACGACCCGGTTGGTCTCGATCAAGAAGCCTAAGTAAAGTTCCTCGGTTGGCCCCCTTTTCTCCCCTCTTCGATCCTCTCAACGGCGTCCCCAAGTGCCCCGCCCCAAAAGAAACTCCCCAGCAATAATACGGCAAGAGCCTTGAAATCAACCTCGGGCGAAGCACGCACATCGTTGCCGTTGCGGACCGCTGCGATTGATTCCTCAGCGGACATCTGGGAAATGAACGCGAAACGTCACCGTGATCGGCTTGTCCTCCGGCGCGATAATATCCTGCTCGAATAACACGTGGTCCTGAGAGGAGTGTCGTGCTCTCCCACTTTTGGCGAAAGTTCATCGTGCCGGAAGTCGCCTTTCTGCTTCTTTTCGCCATGGCACCGAATGCAATGCTGCTCGAGATAGGGTTGAAGATCCTCTTTAAAAGAAGGTTGGCCGACCGCACTCATGACAATGCCAAACAGCCAGGTGAGAGGAAGCAACGGAGAGAAACAGCGCATTGAAAGAGGAATACTGCGATCAGTTCCTTTGGTTTTCAAAGGATACTCGTTGGACGCCAATCCCGGACACTTGATTTGTCGAAATTAAAGGCCCATTATTTTGCCATTTCAAGAATTACGGAGCGCTCCCTTAAAGATTCTAATCGACTATCGCAGAATCTGGAAGATGATCCATACGACCCTAAAATGATGAACAAAAGAACTGCAATCCTTCTCGCCACCGGACTTGGCATTTCCGCTCTCAGTGCTCAAAAAGAGACTTTGACGCCACCTTCAGAGTCGGTGATCTCGGAACGACCGACCGGACTGGCCCGTCTCTATGAAGCCCCGACTCTGAGGTTTTTGGATGCTTCCAAGGCCGCCAAGGGAAGTGGCGTTCCGCTGGGGACGCTGAACTATACTCATCTCTTCTCCTCTGATTTTGATACCATTGACGGGGATGTTAGCGCCGATGAATTTTCTTTGTTTGCTCCCTTCGCCTCGATCCGGGTTGGGAAGGGATACGTCATCCCGATGATCAACTACAACTTGACCAAATTCAGCACGGACGGACAGAGTCTTTTGCCCGAGGACTCACTGCACCAAATTCGGATGCCCATCACCTATCTCTACGAGCCGGCTCATCGTTGGATCGCCGGGGGAATGATCATGCCCTCGTTCAGCGGTGATTTGAGTAATAGTGACAACTTCTCTTTTGCCGCAGCAGTGGGAGCTGGATATGCCTACAGTCCGGAACTTTTTATCTTCGGGGGGATTTACTATTCGGAAGGTTTTGATGATTCGTTACTGGTGGGCGGGCCGGGATTCATTTGGAACTTTGATGAGGATTGGCAAGCCTATCTTCTCGGGCCGAGAGCGAGTCTCAGCTTCCACGTCAATGACGACTGGTTGCTCTCGCTGGTGGGGCAATACCGTACTCCGACATGGAATGTTGAACGAGATAAGCTGGGACCCGAGCGCAATATTAATATCAGTGATTTCCGGGTGGCACTCAAGAGCGAGCATCGGCTGGGTGAAAAGACGTGGGCCTTCGCGTCTGTCGGGTATTCCTTCCTTCGGGAGATGGAGATCGAAGACACCAAGAGCAATGACCTTCAGACCGATGATATCGACTCGGGACTCTTTGTCCAAGCTGGTCTGACCCTCCGATTTTAGGAACCTTACTTTGCTCCAGCCGGGAATGGGTTGGCTTCAAAGCGGAGCTGGGGTTCGATAGTGGCATGAGGCCTATTTGTCTACGAGGCATATTTGGCCATCCGGGTCGGAGCCCGACCCGTTCGACCGACGCCACACCCGGCAACCCAAAGATTTTCCACTCAGCGACGGCCGCATTCTGGTCCGCAGCGACACCTGAAGGCCTGCAACGCTCCCCCACACAACCGCTGCCTAAAGAGGTCTTGGCAACGCGACCCGGTTAGCTACGCTGATGTCGCATCTCCTTTCTCTCCTCTCCGATCCTCTCAACGGCGCTCCCAAGCGCCCCACCTCAAATGCAAATTCCAGCCCTACCAATGAATTACCCTAAGATCCGACTCGCGGCCCTTTCTGTCCTGATCCCAATGTGCTTTGCCACCAGTCTCTCAGCGGAGGTAAAGGCTCCGGAAGGCTTTGCTGCCTTGTTCAATGGAAAAGACCTATCCGGGTGGTGGGGTCTCAATACCGAGAACCCGGCCAAGTGGATGGCTTTGAGCCCCGAGAAGCTTGCCGAGAAGAAAAAGAAGAGTCTTGAGGATATTGCGAAACACTGGAGCGTCGACGGCGATGTCCTTGTCAATGATGGGCACGGTCTTTTCCTTTCGACTGAAAAAAACTACGGAGATTTTGAACTGACCCTGGAGTACAAGACGGTCGCCAAGGCGGACAGCGGGGTCTATTTGCGCGGGGTCCCGCAGGTCCAGATTTGGGACACCACCGAGGAAGGTGGCAAGTGGAAGATCGGTGCCGACAAAGGATCGGGCGGGCTATGGAACAACCCGGGGGGATCGCCAGGAAAGGACCCACTTGTCTTGGCGGACAAACCATTCGGGGAATGGAACAGCATGCGTATTGTCTTGGCTGGTGACATCGCGACGATACACCTGAATGAAAAACTCGTCGTGGATCACGCCAGAATGCACAACTACTTCGACAAGAAGGGAGCTCTTCCGGTGACTGGGCCGATCCAACTGCAAACCCATGGGGGCGCGATCAGCTGGCGCAATGTTTTCGTGCGTGAGATCGGGGCGAAGGAATCCAAGGAGATTCAGACTGCGGCGAGTGCCCGGGACAAAGCTGCGGCGACCCAGTGGTATAAGGGCAATACCCATACCCATTCACTTTGGAGCGACGGGAACGACTTTCCGGAAATGATCGTGAGTTGGTATAAGGAGCAGGGATATGACTTTTTGGCGCTTTCCGATCACAATACCCTGAGTCGCGGTGAACGCTGGATGACCGTGCCGTCCGTGGAGAAGCGGCGACGGGTCAAGGAGGGCTCCACGATGGCCACCTACCGTGCCAAATTTGGCGACGCCTGGGTGGAAACGCGAGTGAAGACGAAGCTCGAAAAGAAAGCCGGGGAAAAAGTCAGCGTGAAAACGGAAGAGGTGCGCCTCAAGACCTTGGAGGAATTTCGACCACACTTTGAGAAAGATGGAACGTTCCTTCTCATCGAAGCCGAAGAGGTCACGGATCGTTTTGAGGGGCATCAGATTCACATCAATGCCATCAACATCGATGAGCCCATCAAAGCCCAGCACGGGGACTCGGTGGTGGAGACGATGCGCAACAACCTCCGGGCCATCGCGGTGGATGCAAAGGTCTTTGGCAAGCCGGTTCTGGCCCATATCAACCACCCGAACTTTCACTACTCGCTCACGGCGCATGATCTCGCGCATGTCCTGGAAGCCAAGTTTTTTGAGGTCTACAACGGACATCCCGGAATCAACCATCTCGGGAATGCAGAGCATCCGGGGGATGAGGAGTTGTGGGACATTGCCATCACGCTCCGCTTGTCCGAACTCAAGGCGGACCCGATGTTCGGACTCGCGACGGATGATTCGCACTACTACCACGGGGGCAATGTCTCACCCGGGCGGGGGTGGGTGATGGTAAAAGCTGCCAGCCTGGAGGCAAATGCCTTGGTTGAGGCGATGAAGCGAGGTGATTTTTATGCCTCCTCGGGAGTGGTGTTTGAGGAACTTGGCTTTGATCGCAAGGCCCGGAGCCTTCGCTTGAAAATCGCAGGAGTGGAGGGGCAGACCTATCAAACGAAGTTCATCGGAACCCGCAAGAAGACGCCGGAGAAGATTGGCGAAGTGCTGGCAAGCGTCGCCGGACTGGAGCCTTCCTATGACCTGCAGGGGGATGAACTGTATGTGCGAGCGGTGGTGACCTCATCTCAGGCCCATCCAAATCCATCGTTCCAAGATCAGCATGAGCAGGCTTGGACGCAGCCGGTGGGCTGGCGAAAGTAGAATCAGTTCATTACTGTTGGGTTGGGAAATCATGATCCTGTCTCTTATACACATCTGACGCTGCCG
>CAJXVQ010000191.1 GCA_913060685.1 uncultured Verrucomicrobiales bacterium | reverse complement strand
GAGATCAGCCTCGGTCTCGTGGGCTCGGAGATGTGTATAAGAGACAGGCAATGGTAGGATCCTTGTCTTGGATTCCTTGTTTGGCCCCCGGCATACCGATGGTCAGCAAGCCCGTGCGGAAAGGATGCTGCCCCAGGATAAACGAGGCGCGTCCTGCCGTGCAACTTTGTTGGGCATAGGCGTCGGTAAAGATGGCACCTTCATTGGCAATACGATCAATATTGGGAGTTCTGCCGCCCATCATTCCGCGATGGTAAGCACTAATGTTTTGAACACCGACATCATCGCCCCATATGACGAGAATGTTCGGCTTGTCGGCTGCGAGAGCCGTGGTCGCAAGGAATCCGCCAAGGACGGCTGTTAGGATTGGTTTTAGTTTCATAGTGTAATTTCTAAGATGATTTCATTTTAATTTTAGTTCCTCGTAACTAGGAGTTTTTGATTGGTGAGTCGACCATCGTCTTCTTTATCAGTCAACTTTCAAAGCCAGCAATTCTCCGATTACGATCACAAGCTGATGTGCAAGGTGGTCAACGGTGTTGACATGGAGCAGAAGATCTTGGCTCCGGGGAGATGCACCACCAAGGTGCAGTATTTCCAGTTTACGGTATGATATGATCACGGGCTGAAGGAGCTTCCAGACGTTTTTGTCGACTTTGGGCAGTCCTTCAGCGGTGGGCTGGATTTTGTCGGCTTGGTTGATTCTTTCGACACCACCGACGTCCTTGAGGAGGAAGGGGATTTTGGATTCCTTGGCGATGTCGGGGCTGATTAAGACAGGTTACTCGACTTCTACGATGTCGTTGAGCTTCCAACTTTTATCAAAGAAGGCTTGTTCCGGGTTGTAGAGGCGAAAGTAAGTGAACCATGTTTGACCGGCTTGGGTTTTGACCCAGTTGTTCTCCATTCCCTTTGGCGCTTTTGGACCAATGAAGACGTCCGTCGAGCCGTCGTCGTTCTGCACCAGGCCATTGATGGAATTGATCTCGGCCCGCTTCTGGTCATTCTTAATGAGGGTGCGGTTCTTGCTGTTGTAAATCGATACCGACCAGAATTGACCGGCGGGAACCTTTGCGGGGACATTGAGCTTGTAGGTTTTTCCGCCATCGTAGCCACGTCCTTCGGTATCTTCATAAGACCCGAGGTAGGTGGAGCCCGGGCCGGGGCCGTCGAGTTTCATGGCGTAGGTTGAACCGATGGCTTCATGAAACCACGAGGCGCGTTCATCGAGTTCGCCATGGTTCTCCTGCTTCTGCATCGGGTCGTTCACCAGGGCGACGAACCAATTGCGATCTCCGTAATAGTTGGAGCCATCAAAACGCTTCTTGAAGGTGTTGTTAACGGCCATGAGGTAGCCGAATCGTTCGGCCTCGATCAACATCGCCTTCTCTTTTTCGTTAGGCTCGAATGGCTTGCCTTTTTCGATGCCGAGGTTCTTCAACATCGCCCAGAAGAACACGTCGCGCTCTTCCATGACCTCACGTTGGATGATGGCATTCATGTTCTCCCAAAACGCCATCCCGTGTGGTTGGGCCTGGATGAAGGCTTTGCCAGATTTCTCCAACATCGGCCGATTCTTGAGATTCGGGCGATTGAAGGGATAGGCATCAAAGCCTTCGTTGACCTCCTTAATTTTGACAGGGTCGGTCTCCATGTTTCTGGTCCCAAGCCACACCACATTGGTGGGGGAGTGGACGACCTTGAATTCGGATGGATCATGTTTGGGGACCTTCTGCCCTGGGCCGACAATGAGTAGTTTTGTTCCCTTGCCCTTCTCCGGTCCTGCCACTCCGCAGTCGAGAACCGGACGCTGCCACTGATCTCCGACATAGCCGGCGGTGAGTCCGGGAGGCACCTCCCAAACCGCCGGACCAAACTTTGCGGTATCGACGAAGGCGATGATGTATTTCACCGTTTGGTTGGGCGTCATGATCCCGGCCACGCCATCGTAGCCCTGGTAGATGACGAACTGCCCATCGAGATCAGGCGATGCTCCGGCGTCGATATTGGCATTTTCCCAGCCTTTCAGTCCCATGGCCGGGAGAGACCAGAGGTAGACCTGTGCCGCGCGTTGGAAGTCCATTGCTTCAAATAGACCTGCGCTGGACGCCGCAGTAGGCACCCCGTTGATAAACTCGAAATCACCGGCCCGCGAACTCACCTTGCCATTCAGCTCTGTGTGCGCCGGGCTCTCTTCAGCCCATGCTGAGATATTGGAGCAACAGGCAAGGAGAACAGGGAGTAAGCCTGCAGATGAAAAGAACGGTCGTGGGTCTCGCTTCAATTTTGACATGGGATTATTCGTGGGAGCGATGAATCGTTTGTGCTGAGAAAGGTGGTTTATTTTGTGACGCGCTGGACGTCGGGAAGAACGAAACTCTTGTCGAAGAAGGCCTTCTCCGGGCCGTATAGCCTGAAGAGGAGAAAGAACTCTTCGCCATCAATGACCGGCATGCAGTTCACCTTGTCCTTGCGATCGCTGGACCAGGTCAAGGTCGTCGAGCCGTCCTTGTTTTTGACGATGTCCTCTTCGTTTGACGCGATCCCGATGCGGTTCGACTCCCGGATATAGGTGCCGTCCTTCGTCGCGTAAGTCAGCATGGACCAGAACCGTTTCGCAGGCACATCTGCCGGAATCGTGATGGTATAGTCATGAGATCCATTGAGTTTTCGACCCTTTGCATCCAAGGCGCCCTTGATGTAGGTTGTCGATTTGCTCTCAGCCAATGAGGCGGGAGGAGCAAAGTAGAAATAGAAGGTGGCCCCCCGCGATTGGTAGTCGTTCCAGTTCGGAGCGATGTAGGTGGCATCGGTCGTCATCATTTCCATGGGGACCGGGAGAGTCCAACGCGACTTTCCGGGCCACAGCTCTGGAGCGTAGTAGACGACGTCGTCCATCATCTCGACATGGAGTTGCTTGGCCGCGGACACGAGCAGGGCTTTCTGTTTCGCGTCGGGTTCGAAGGGCTTGCCTTTTTCAATGCCCAGTGACTTCAGCATTCCATAGAAAGCCTTCTCATCCTGTCGGACGATTTCGGCCTGCACCATGGCGTTGGCGGCCTTCCAGAAGTTGAAATCGAACTCGATGGTAGCTTCATAGATTTTACCATGGAGATCGACGATGTTGGTTTCCTTCGACGCGGCCCCGAGTGGATAGAACTTCAGTTGCTGGACGTAGCTCTGATGTTTTTTCATGTCCTCCGCCGACGTTGATCCAGTGAGTGAACGGAATGAGATGTAGCCCTTATTGGTTTCCTGCTCGACCACGATGTAGCCTTCGCGATCTCCTTCATAGCCTTTGGGAACGATGAGATACTTCGCGCCTTTTCCCTGATCCGCGCCATCCGGACCGACGTCAATGATCGGCTTGTGCCAGGAGTCGAGGAAGGTGCCGAAGAAAGCGTTGGTTTCGGTGGTCGCAGGCACTTCAAGAACCATGGGCCCCGTCTTGCTGAGATCGTGGTAGGTGTGGATGTAAGGGGAATTGTTATTCCCGGTCACCATGCGTGCCTTCCACGTCATGGGCTGGCTGTAATAGTAGATCGTGCGGTGATCTCCTCCGAAAGTCTTGAATGCTCCCTGCTCCATCTGGTGGTACATGATCTGTGGCATGACCCAGATCCCGGCCTCAATCGCGCGCCGGCTGAAGCGGTTCTCCTGAATCTCTTCATGGGAGCTTGCTGTGGACACTGGCTTTCCTTCCTCCGCGTGGGCAAGGGGGAATAGCGTAACGCTGAGAATCAAAGGGAATAATCCGATAGATGGCTTTAGTGATTTCATCGCTGTTGAGTAGTTCGCTTTTGCCTCTTCACTTCGTGCGAATCACAGACGGAACCTCCCAGGTCTTGTCCAAGATCGTTTCTCCCGGTCCGTAGGTCCGCAGGACCATCCAGAAGGGGCCCTCGGGAGCCGGGAGCCAGTTGCTCTCCTTGTCCTTACCGGGTGACTTGGCAGAGAAATAGAGGGTGATGGAACCGTCCTCGGCCGTCTTGAGTCCGGGGGTAGGGCTGCCGATCGAATAGCGGGAGATCAGATTTTCCACGAGCCAGCGCTGGGGGAGTTTATACATCGTGAACGACCAGAAATTTTTTGCCGGTGGAATCTGGTCGGCGGTGAAGGTGATCTCGTAGCCGTGCTTGCTTCCGTCGAAGAGCTCGCCCTCCTTGTCGGCCCCTACCGAGAAGTAGACCGATACCTTCGAGACATTTCCAAAGATCCCCATGAAGACTCCCATCGTGCGGGCGAAGTAGTTCTTGTTCAGGTCGGCGCGCGAGCGGAAGAAAGATCCGGCGTCGACTTCGCCTGCAGAGGCCTTCTGAACATCGGCAAGGGCGTCCTTGATTCCTGCTGCGATGGCGTCACGCACTTCCTTGTCGAGTGCTGCGGGATTCCAGGCCTGGCCAGCAACAAGCCCGATCTTGGCCATTCGATCGAGGATCGGCTTGTCCTCGGGATTCGGCGTGGTGTGAGGCAGTAGAAAATTGACGTAAGACCAGAACTCCTCTGTCGTCTCGACTCCTTCTTTCCAGGCTTGCCACTCAATCGTTGGCGCGGCCGGGGGAGCGGCCTTGCCCAGAAAGGCGCTGAGCGGCTGGAGCTCATATTCTTTCTGGATTCGTTGGACGTTTGGTAAATCACTGGGCTCCATGAGTTGGGTGCGGGTCAGGGTGCCGAGGAAATCGGTGTCACCCTTGATCACCCGCTTCACCCCCTTGGGCAATTTGCCTTTCCATGTCGGGGAGGCGAGGAGCACGCTGTTCCCTTCATTGCCATCTTCGACCGAGCCCGGGTTATCGAGGACGAAGCCCCAGAGATCATTCCACTGACTCGTATAGAAGCGCTCTTCTTCAATCTTTGGCATCGTCAGGACCCATGGTTCCGCGCGCAGGTCGACCCACGAATAGGAGTATGGTGAGTCGTTGTTTGGGGTGACGATGTCGGTGTCCTTTGGTGAGGACGTGCCCAAATGCAGCCACTTGCCAAAGCCGCCGCTGTAGGAAGGTGAGTCCTTGTCAATCGCTTGGAGGTACATGGTGCGGTAATACATGACCAAGGGGTAGCTGAAGATGTAGGCGTCTTTGGCGATCGACCTGGCTTCGGCGGGCGTCACGGACTCCACAACTGCGGCTTCCGTTGAGTCCACCGGTTTGATCTCTGGAATTTCATAGGCCTCGAAGGCCTTCACATCGGGTTCATAGGCACGCATCAGAAATCCCCAGTTGTCCTCGGTGGTGAGAATGAAGTTTTTCACATCCTTTCGGTCTTTGTAGGATGCCGGTCCAAAGTGGACGGTGACTGTTCCATCGTCATTCACGACGGCGTTGCCGGTATTGACGATGTTGTGGTCGTTCGACATGAGATACTTCTCATTATTGTAGGCGGTGATTGACCAGAATTCGCCCACTTTGGGCTGGGGATAGGTTGCGGTGTAACAGACATCCTTCTTCGCCCCTTTGAGATTGTAGGGGAGGTACATCGCGTATTTGTCTTCGGCCAATCCCCAGGCTCCGGCGGTGCAATAGGTGAACTTCTCCCAGTCTTTGACTTTTTTGACGTCATCGGTCATCTGACCAAAAGTGTTGGGCAACTTGTTGTATTCCGCCATCAAAGCGGTGCGCACTTTAAGCAAGGCCGCCTCGTCATAGGGCGAGACTTCCCCGGCTGAATTGGAATCAACTTTCATCTGAGATTGAAGGGTGTCGACAATGAGGGCAACGTCGTCAGCGGTGGCATCGGTTCCAACCCTGACACCAATCGCGACGTGAGAGCCGTTGAATTCCTCACCGGTGAATTTGTAGACCCCGCCACCCACCAGTTGATGGCTCATGTGTTCCTCTGTGACAACCTGCCCCGTGATGAAGCGGTCGCCGGTGTCGGGCAGGGTGAGTGTGAACCCTTTGGAGGCGTCTACGATTGCCATCGAGTAGATGACATCGTTGTTTGGGCTCACTACCCATTTGTCCTCGGCTTTGGCCAGGGAGGTGAAGTGGTAAAAATTATTGATCCCTTCGCGGCCGGCCATGCCCTTCATGAAGTGGAGCGACTCGGCCCGGATGAATTCCTCCGCGGTCATCCCATGATCAGCGGGGTTCACCGCCCAGGTGCTTGAATCGATAGGTTCGATACTGGAGAAAGGGGCTGAATCCGACGAGGTGGTCTCTTCAGGTTTACTGCAAGAAGTCAGGAAAATAACGAATGTAGTGACTGCGAGAGCTGCAATAAATAATAAGATAGAGTTTTTCATGAATAGGTTGGTGCAGGAGGCAAGAGAGCGACTTTACTTTTTCAATGTCGCCGGGTTTCCAGATCTCGTCGATAGCGGCTTCGGCGGGACCGTAAAGATGGGCAATGATAGGACGTAGCTCCCTGATTTTCAGATCTTTTTACAATATTATGGGATCTCAAATCCGCTAGCCATTTTCCGAAGATCTCAGTTTACACCTTTGACAGCATCTGATCGCCGACATCCTGAAGCAGGCGGGCTTGAACCCGACTCCGGAGCGCGAACGGAAGACCACCTGGGCGGAGTTCTTGAAGCGGCACAAAAGGAGAAAGGCAGCAGGGAAAGGGCAGCCGTCCGGCGCGTGAATCGCTTGGGGCTGTCGCCGCAGGAACATCGGGGTTCCTGCTTTGATCAAACTGAATGACCTGGTTTGAAAATGGTCTAGCCTATGATCATCATTAAGGTTCGCTACGGGGTATACCAGATCGGGCTGGTGTAGGCGCGTTCCTGCTGCTTCATCACCGCCGAGTCTGGAACTTGAATATCGCCGAAGGCCTTTTTGTCGTAGGCAAGCCAACTCGGGGTGGGAATCTCAAGGACGCGGATGTAGTAGAAGGCACTCTGGGACGGATCAAAATCGGGGTCCTCCCAGTAACCGCCCAGCAGGGCGGCGCCGATGCTATTGGTGTAGCTGGCGTCTTCGACGTCGACAGTATCACCTACGGGTTCCTTACAGCGGCCGTCCTCGCCAATCTCGCGGTCATCCGAGACCGCGATGTCGTAGATTCGTTCCTTGCTCTTGCCGTCCTCACCGAGCCAGCCCTTGACAATCTGAATCCGGTCGAGATTAGCACCGTCGGGGTCGCGCAGGGCGCGCACCATGAATTTTGGTGCCTTGCCCTCGGGAGCCCTGCTTAGATCGCCGCCCATAGGCACGCCGCGGGCGTAGCCCTGCTTGGCGTAATCAGGACGCTGGACATCGTCTTCCTCGAAATCCCAGCCGCCGAAGACGCGGACGAGCATGCGGGTGCCGGTGGATGCATAGACCTCCTTGCGAGCCATTGCGTCCCAGATCGCCTCACGGGTGTTTTCGCGAGCCCAGACTCCCGCGAGACCGGAGGCGGTGGATTCCCAATGCCGGATGGTAATCGCGCCGGTGGCGTTCGGGCGGCGGTCGACGATGACTTCGTCGTCGTAGCGGACCTTGCCAGTGCCAGGCTCGACACCGGAGAACTTTCCGAAGTAGTTCTCTTCCTTCGTCGAGGCGAGAGAGGTGTGGGAGTCGCTCGAACCGATCATCCCGAACTTGTAAGGATTGATTCCGATCTTCGATTCCAGCTCCAGGCCGCGCTTGAGGCCGGAGCGTCCATACTCACCCGGCAGCATCTCGGGGGTTTTCGCATTGAATCCGAAGTCGCCCTTGTCCCAGTTGTAGTAGTCGGCGAACTCGTCATTGGGCGAGAGGAGTGGATGGGCTTCACCGTCACCTTT
The DNA here is from genome assembly GCA_913060685.1 of uncultured Verrucomicrobiales bacterium. GTDB lineage: Bacteria > Verrucomicrobiota > Verrucomicrobiia > Verrucomicrobiales > Akkermansiaceae > SW10. The sequence goes on along the minus strand of CAJXVQ010000191.1, from coordinate 3,339 downwards.
GATCTGGGTGACTTCGTAGAGGGGCTCCCATTTCATGCGACGACGCGCATAGTCAGCATCTATCGGTTTACCGGATCGTGTTTCAACGTCGAACATCGCCCCATTGGAAAGGTTGCCGCCGTGGGGAATGGCCAAGACCCGGCCACCGGTATCTGCCTCGTAATCCGCCATCCATTTCCAGAGGTCTTCCGGATCCGTCGTGTCGTAGTTCGACAGGGGAAGGATCTGCATGGCCTCGTCCTTGCTATCGCGGAAAATGACGTTGCGATGCAGATTACGAGTGTCGGGTGAGGAGGTCCACTCGAAGGCGTGGAAGGCCGTGAACACGCCCGGCTGGTTGTGCTCGTCCACGGCATCAACGATGCGACTCCACATCGATCTCATCAGCGCAGGATTTGGCATCGGGTCCTTTCCGACTGCCATTCCCTCTTCTCCCCAGATTCCGTAAGCCTCAAAGCCCCTTCCTGCCTTGACGAGGTCATGGACTCTCTTTCCCCAAGGGTCTTTCAGCAATTCTGGATTTGACTCCTCGATCATAGGAGCTAATCCAAGATTTTCCGCATGGTCCGCTACCACGAGGAAATCCAATGGACGAATCAGGCGGGCTGGGGTTCCTGATGAGGCGATCACCTTCTCGCCCTTGGCGAACCGCAGCGCTTCATCGGGACCCAGTTGGTTGCCGATCATCCCGGCATCGGTCGAGTAAGAGGTGTGCAGGTGAGTGTCGCCCCAGAAGACCTGATCGGGTTGGGCCTGATGGAGATATGGCGAATACTGCTTCTTTCCGATTTTGATGTCGTCTTTGTCGATCGCGACGTCTTGGGCTGATGCGGGAATTGCCAAACTCGTGGCGATTGCAAATAGGAATGTTTGGATCGTTTTCTTCATCTTCAAAATTGTCGGGTTCATGATACGCACTTGGTGAGTTGGACGCATTTTGTAGCGAGATTTTATGGTTTCAGTTCACGATGTGCGCGAACCCTGAAAGAGAAATTTAGAAACGCTATAATTAGTAGCTACGACATCGGACTCGATGTCCACAATTAATATAAGCAGCCCCCAATGCTTCCTGCTATCCACTTTCCGAAAATCTAATTTACAGTCTGGGTAGCATCTGAAATGCTTGACCGAACGGTATCTTTGCCGGGAAACAGGTTATGAGCGCGCTCCAAGCCAACTTTCAAAGCCATCAATTCACCGACTACGATGCCGAGCAATTGCGGGAGGTGATCAACGGTGCCGACATGGAGCACACCATTCTGGCTCCGGGAACATGTACGGCAAAGGTGCAGCATTTCCAATCCCGGCAACTCGCGGTGGACTGGGGCTTTTACAATTTCCCTGTAATTGCCCGGGGTCCGTTCCCTGCCGGGAAGATCAGTATTGGTGTCTCATGGGGCGAGCGGGCCAGCGCCTGGTCCAACGGGAGCGTCCTCGACCGAGCCAATATTCAGGTCTATGCGGAAGGTTCCGATTTACTCTACCGTGCCGGCGCCGGGACGGGTTGGCTGGTTGTGGCCGCCGACCGCGAGCAATTGCAACATGAGTCTCTCGCCCGCCTTGGTCGCGAACTGTCGCTCCCTTCAACAGGCAGCTGGAACCTTTCCGTTCCCCATCGGTTCGCCCGCCGGGTGGTCGATCTGATTCTGACGACAGGACGACGATTCGATAGGCTCAGAGGCGATCAGGAGCTTGCAGATCAAAGCATCATCGCGGCCTGCGTGGACGCCATCACGGTCGGAGCCGATGATGCCCAGCTCAGTGCGATCGAGAAGCGCGGCAAGCACCGTAGCGACATCATCCGGCGTGCCGATACCGCCATGCGGAATCTCGTCGGAACCAAATACTCCAGCGGGCAACTTTGTCGATATCTCGGTGTCAGCGAGCGGAATCTGCAACTCCATTTCAAGGAGGCCTTCGGGTTAACGCCGAAGGCTTGGTTCCAGTGTCTCGCCCTGAACCGTGCTCATGCCGAGCTACTCGAACGTGCTGCGACCAGAAGCCTGGTGACCGAGGTTGCGCTCGATTGCGGTTTTGAACATCTGGGTCGCTTCGCCAAGTCCTACCGGGAACTATTCGGGAGATCTCCTTCTGAAACCATCCGCGAGGGCCGCGGCTGAAAATCCTCAAGAGGGTGGAGCGAAAGCAGGATCAGGTTCGACTCATTGGAATTCAAGCATTTCCACCTTACGGCATGATCGCTGGCTGGAGGAGTTTCCAGACATTCCCGGCGACTTTTTCCTGCCCCTCGGCCGTTGGGTGGATGCCGTCGGGCTGGTTTAGTTTTTCGACGCCGCCGATTCCTTCGAGGAGGAAAGGAATCAGAGTGGCTTTGGATTCTTTGGCCACTTCGGGGAAGAGCGCTTTGAAGCGGGCGGTGAACTTGGGTCCCATGTTGTCGGGCATTTGCATGCCGGCGACGAGGATCTTGATCTTGGGGTTTTTGGTGCGGGCTTTCGCGACGATCCCGAGAAGATTCTTTTTGGTTTCCTCGGGAGAGATGCCGCGCAGACCATCGTTGCCGCCGAGGGCGATGACGAGGATGTCGGCGCCTTTTGTCATGGCCCAGGCAACGCGGCGCAGGCCACCGGCGGTGGTGTCTCCGCTGACTCCGGCATTCGCGACGGTGTAGGGAAGTTTGGCCGCGGTGATTTTTTTCTGAAGTAAGGCGGGGTAGGCTTCCTTGGGATCGAGCCCGTATCCGGCGGTGATGCTGTCGCCGAGGATGACGATGCGCTTGTCCGTAGCGTTTGCAATCGGAGCTTCTTCTGCGAATAGTATTCCCCCTAGCGCCAATAGCAGCCCGAGCACTAATTTTTTCAGATATGTCATCCCCATCGACTCTTAGTCTAGAATCCACACCGAGTGATGTCAATGGACCCATCCTCAAGGTCACCGGTCTACGGAAGACTCATAAAACCGCGGGCCATGATCTGACGGTGTTGAAGGACGTGAACCTGAGCCTCGATGCCGGCGATACGCTCGCGATCATCGGGCCCTCGGGGAGCGGTAAGACGACTTTGCTCGGGCTGTGCGCGGGTCTGGACGATGCCAGTGCGGGTTCGGTGGAGTTGGATGGACTGGCGATTGAGTCGCTGGACCAGGACGCGCGGGCGGCCTTGCGAAATCGCTTGGTCGGTTTTGTTTTCCAAAGTTTTCAGCTGATTCCGACGCTGACCGCAATTGAGAACGTTCTCGTGCCGTTGGAATTGCGAGGGGAATCCGGCAGGCAGGCGGAGGCCGGGAAATTACTGACAGAGGTGGGGCTTGGGGATCGGCTTGATCACTATCCCTGTCTCTTATACACATCTCCGAGCCCACGAGACCGAGGCTGATCTC
>CAJXVQ010000190.1 GCA_913060685.1 uncultured Verrucomicrobiales bacterium | reverse complement strand
GCCTTGAGTGAGGAGGCCGCCGCGTGGGGTACGGTCTAAGTCGTACTTTTGAAAGGTGTCGGACTGGGGTTTAATCCCGTAGTGTTTGGCGAGGGCGGGGGTGAGGAAGGAGATCCGGGCGTTGAGGAGGTCGCCGAGAGGGCGCTTTTCTTCCCAAAGGATGTGGCGGGCGAAGGCGAGGGTCTCGCGTCGCATGTCATCGGCAAGCTGGGGTTTCCAATCGGGGAAGGTTTTGGGATCGGGTTGGAGGTTTTTGAGGTGATTAAGATTGAGCCACTCCGAGATGAAGGTGAGGGATTGTTCAATGGCGCGAGGGTCGCCGAGCATTCGCTCAACCTGTTTGCGAAGCTGGGCGGGATCCTGGAGGGCGTTGTTTTTGGCGGCGTTGAGAAGGGCTTGATCGGGTGGTCCGCCCCAGATGAGGTAACTCAGGCGGGAGGCAAGTTCGTAGGAATCGGGCGGGCCCTCGGCTTCGACGCGGTAGAGGAAGCGAGGTGATTGGAGCATGCCGCGGAGGATGTAGGCGAAAGCGGTTTCGAAATCGCCACCGCTGGCTCCGACGCTGGTGACGATGCCTTGATAGAGGTCGATCTCGCGATCGGAAAGGGGGCCGCGAAAGAGCCAGGTGCCGACCGACTGGATGTGGGCGCGGATGGGCTTTTGGGTGGTGCTGCGGTTTTTGGAGAAACGGGCGGCGTATTTTTTGATGTCGATTTTGGCGACGATGAGGTTGGCGAGCTTGGCGTGGGCTTCGATGTGCTTGAGATCGACGCCGAGATTATAGGCGGTGTTGGTGAAGCCATCGGTTCGGAGGTCGGGGGGGAGAAGTTCGCGGGCTTCTTTGGAGATGTCGATCCCGGTCGTTTGTGAGACGGTGGCGAGGTATTCGGGAAGAGTGAGACGTCGGGGGAATTTTTTAGGATCAGTGAGGAGGAGATGGGCGGCGGGGTCGATGTGCTCGCTGGTCCAGATGGCGCCGGTTTCGATCCACTCGCTGAGGTGGGCTTTCTCTTGGGTTGAGAGGGAAGGGCGTTTTTCGGGCATCTCATCGGATTCGACGGATTCCCAGACGAGGCTCTTTTTGAGATGGCCGGCGGCGATGATGTCAGGATCGAGGAAGGCCGTTTTTTTGTGCGAGATGTCGAATTCGCCTTCGGCAGTGGTGGAGTCGTGGCATTCGAGGCAGTGGCGGGCGAGGATGGGCTCGATGTGGTTGACGAAGAGAGAGCGGCTGCGCTCGGCGGGGGATTGAGGTTTGGGTGGGGCGAGGTTGTTTTGGAAGAGGGCGGAGACTTCGGACGGGGTGAGGGCGGTGGCGTAGATCGCGACTTCGTGGAAGGCTCCGAGAAACGGCCGGTCGTTGGAGAGTTCGTTTCCGAGGGCGAGGCGGTAGCTTTGGTCCCAGTTTTTTGGAGAGCCGGAGAAGGTTCGTTGGCCGGTGGGGCGGCCGTTGAGGTAGAGAGTGCCCTGGCCGTTTCGAGCGCGGGTGAAAACGAGGTGGGTTTTGGTTTTGGTGACCTTGCCGGAGGAGAGGGAGGGGATGCCGTTGGAGCCGGTTTTCTCGGTGCGGAAGCGGGCGTCGAACTTGGATTTATCCTGACCGAGAGTGACGTTGCGATTTGAGGAATCCTTGGAGAGAGTGACGATGCGGGCGGGGCCGGACTGGGTGAGATTGGCCGGGGTAATCCAGGCGCTGATAGTGATTTCCCCGGATTTTTGAACGGCTCTGATGAGCTTGGCGGGGGGACTATTGGTGGAGAGGAGGGTGGCTCGAGTGAGGGTGAGGGAGCCCGGGCTACGCTTGAGCGCGGCTTTGTCGGGAATCTTGAGGTGGGCGGGGGGATTGACGCCGGAGGAATCGATGATTTGTGAGCTGCCGGGATCTGAGAATTGGTAGAGAATGATGGGCTTGGGCGCGGCGAAGGCGCTCGTGAGGAGGGCGAGAGGGAGAAGGAGAGAGCGGACCATCATGATTAGAACGATGGTGGGGGAGGTGGCCTTACAATTGGATTGGGAGATTCCAAAAGCAGAAGCTTTCGGCTACGGTTTGAGGTGCTTTTGGAAGAATTCGATTCGTTTGCGGCGGAAGTGCGGGGCTTCTCCGGAGCCGTGGCCTCCATTGGGGATCATGAAGAAAGTGAAGTCCTTGTCGGCCTGGATAAGGTCGTTGACGATTTGGTAGGTGGAGGAGGGATCGACGTTGCGGTCCATTTCGCCGACGGTGAGCATGAGGTGGCCTTTGAGCTTGGGGATGTGGGTGCGATTGGAGTTCTCAATGTAGGAGTCGTTGATCGGCCAATCGAGCCATTGCTCGTTCCACCACATTTTATCGACGCGGTTGTCGTGGCAGCCGCAATCGGAGACGGCCGCTTTGTAGAAATCGCCATGGTGAAGGAGGGCCGCGGTGGAAGATTGGCCACCGGCGGAACCTCCGTAGATGCCAACGCGGGTGAGGTCCATTTCAGGGTATTTGGCGGCGGCGGCCTGTATCCACTTGATGCGGTCGGGGAAGCCGGAGTCCTTGAGGTTTTTATAAGCGATTTGGTGGAAGTCGCGGCCGCGGAAGTTGGTGCCGAGGCCGTCGATCTGGACGACGATGAAGCCGCTGGCGACCATTTCGGATTTATGGCCGGACCAGCTGGACCATCTTTTGGGAACGAAGGAACCATGAGGACCTGCGTAGATGTTTTCTACGATGGGATATTTCTTATTCTTGTCGAAGTTTCGGGGTCGCCAGATGACGCCGTGGATGTCGTGCCTGCCGTTGCGGTCTTTGGTGACGAAGCGCTCGGGGAGATTCCATCCGGTGGCGAGAAGGGGGGGCAGGTCGGGTGTGTTGAGAGTTGAGATGAGTTTTTGGTCGGAAGTACGGCGTAATTCGTAGACCGGGGGGTGGTCAACGCGGGACCATTCGGCGAGGTAGTGTTTTTTGTTGGGAGAGAAGGAAAGCTTGTGTGTGCCGTCGCTTTCGGTGAGGAGGGTGAGCTTTCCGGAGTCGAGGTTGACGAGGGCGTAGTGGAGGTAGTAGGGATCCTGCTTTGGGTGGTAGCCGGAAATTTGGAGGAGAGCGGTGCGGGAATTTTCATCGACTGATTCGACTTTTCGGACGATCCAGTTTCCGGAGGTGAGAGGGCGGATGACTTTACCGTTTATACTGTTGATGAGGTAGAGGTGGTTGTAGCCGGTGCGTTCGCTGAGCCAGAGGATCTCGTCTTTGCCGGGGAGGATGCGGTAGTAGCAGTTGCCGAAGACGTAGACGAATTTATCAGAGGTCTCCTCGACGATGATGCGTTGGAAGCGGGTGTCGGCGTTGATTTCAATGAGGCGGTATTTCCCGAAGCCGCGCTCGATGTAGGCCATCGAAAGGAGGTGTTTTTCATCATGCCAGCGGAGGTCGTTGATGGCGTAGGGGTCTTTGATGAGGGTGGTGCTGGCGGGGATTGGTTTGCGATCGTCGGTGAAGAAGATGACAGGGTGGGCGATGTTGAGTTTATCGCCGGGTTTGGCGTAGGGGTGGAGTTCGTGCTCGGGCTGGACTTGATCCTTTGGAGAGGACCGGATGAGGTCGACCTGGTAAATGGGGTGGTTGGTGCGGTGGGTGAGGGCAAAGCAGGAGGAGTCGGAGTGCCAGCGAACGCGGGTTTCCCAGTCGGAGTCTTTTGGTGCGGCACCGAGATTCTTTTTCTTGCCGGATTCAAGATTGACGAGTGTGGGTTCCTTCTCGAATTCGATCTTCCATTTTTTATCCGGAGAGGTCGTGCCGGAATTGCGGCGGTTGCGACGGGGTGAAGATGAATAGTTCTCCGGGGAGATTGATTTTAGCGCCTCTTTTTCGGCGGGGCCTTCGGTGGTTTCTCCGGTTTTGAGATCGAGCTGGAACTGCTTTTGAACACCGTCCTGGGTGAGGCGGTAGAAGAGTTTCGATTGCTCCGGGGACCAGCGGTGCGAGATGTTTTCGTTTGGAACGAGGGATCGCTGTTGTTCCGAGAGTTCCCTCATTTTCTTTTGCCAGGAGGCGGTACCTCCGTGCTCAGCGAAGCAAGTGAGGGTGAGGGCAAGGGTGACAAGGATTTTGAGCATGAGGAAAGCTAACTTGGGATGAGAAATCGGATAGAAAAAAACGGCGATCGGATGAGATCCGATCGCCGTTTCTTGAAGTGAATAAAATTAAGCTTCGTCCTTTTTGGCGGCAGCCAGAGCGGCAGCCTTACCGCGAACGATTTCTTTGCCATTACGATCCACGAGGATGTATGTCGGAACTCCCCGGACGTTGTATGGCGTGACTAGGGCATCTTCGTCAGTGTCCTCTTGTAGCATGATGGGCCATGGCTGTTTAAAGGATTTTGCCCAGGTAAGAGCGGCATCTGATTCCTGATCCAAAGAAACGTGGATCATTTCAAGATTAGGGTTCGTGGCGATTTCTGTTCTATATTGCTCCGCAAACTGTGGAGCACTTCCTCGGCAAGGTCCTCACCAGCTGGCTGAGAAATAGAGCAGGAAATACTTTGGAGCTTCTTCCAGCTTGTGATCGACGAATTTCGTTTCGTCGAACTTCTGGAGTTTTTTAAGTGCTTTTCCAAAGTCGCTTTCGGCGAATTCAGCGGCTGCTTTCTCGTTGCCAGCGGCGGCGGCGATTTTTGCGCCCTCGGCTTTGGCCCATTCCTGATCCTTCTCGGAAAGAAGCTCAAGTTTGAATGTCATATCCTTGCGGCCGAGTTTCACGGTCACCGAAGTGTCGTTGAGAGAGACAAAGTCTCCTTCAAACGTTTTGGCGCCATCAGCGCTTGTCCATGTGCGAGCCCAGCCGGAGCCGACAAGCGCAAGGGACGCGATGGTCATAATGAGGGTGTTTTTTTTCATAATCTCACTGTTAGATACGATACGAGAAGGGGGATTTGTTCCTCGATTTTCATTTTTCCTTAAAACGACTGAGATTCAATCGCCTGCCGCGAGTCTTTTGGCCATGCGCGGGAAGAGGATCAGGTGAAGGGGGAGGACGGCATACCAGTAGGCGCGTCCCAAGAGGCCGCGGGGGCGGAAGGTTGCGGTTTGGATGAGTTGGTCCCCGGTGATCTCGAACTGGAGCCACGCTTCACCGGGCATTTTCATCTCGGCGACGAGAATGAGGCGGGCGGTAGGATGGGAGGGGTCGGGATCGGAGAGAAGGACGCGCCAGAAGTCGAGGGCATCGCCGGGGAAGAGCTCGGCGGGGTGGCGTCGGCCGCGTCGGATACCGGTGCCACCGAGGATGCGATCCATCCAGCCACGGAGTTTCCAGGCCCAGTTCATGGAAGGCCAGCCTTTGGTGCCGCCGAGAGACCAGACCGCGTTGATGGCGTTCTGGCGACCGGTGGTGAGCGGGAAGGTTTGTTGATCTGATAGAACACCGTGGGCGGGGACTTGAACGGATTGGAGAAATTCAGGAGGCAGATTACCGGAGGCGAGGGAGTCGAACCAGGATGAGGGGACTCTGTTCTGGGCAATACGGACGAAGGCTTTTTCGATGGATTGCTGGTAGGTGAGGAGGTCTTGGGGAACGAGGGACTGGATGCGGGTGTCGTGGCAGATGGTTTCGTTGGCGAGTGATTGGACGAGGGATTTAGCCAAGGGATAGCTGGCGGCGGTGACGAGGTAGAGCCAGCGGGAGGAGAGGCCGGGGCTGAAGAAGGGCACGGGGATGATAAAGCGCTTGAGGTCGCGGGCCTTGGCGTATCCGAGGAGGAGGTTGCGGTAGGAGAGGACGTCTGGCCCTCCGATGTCGAATTCCTCGCCGAGGGTTTCTTTTTGAGCAAGGACGCCGGTGAGGTAGCCAATGACATTGCGGATGGCGATGGGTTGGCAGCGGTTGGCGGTCCACTTCGGCGTGATCATGAAGGGGAGTTTTTCGGCGAGGTCGCGGATGATCTCGAAAGAGGCGGAGCCTGAGCCGACGATGATGGAGGCGCGGAGGGTGGTGACCGGGATAGAGCCTTGGCGGAGGATGTCGTTGACCTTTTCACGGGAGGCGAGGTGGGCGGAGAGGGGGCCTTCGGGGACGAGTCCGCTCAGGTAGATGACTTGTTTGCAGTGAATCCATTCGGCGAAGCGGCGTGCGCAGTCGGCCTCCCGTTGGGCGAAGTCGCTGCCGGCGCCCATGGAGTGAAGGAGGTAGTAGGCGGCGTCGAGGTCGGCCGGGACCGGTGGGAGGTCGCCGAGGAAGTCACCTTCGAGAAGGGTGAGTTGGTTGCTCTCGAGGAACTGCTGGAATTGAGAGGAGGGAAAGCGAGAGATGGAGCGCACGATCCCGGTGACGCGATGGCCGGCCTCCAAGAGGGTGGGGAGGAGGCGCATTCCGATATAGCCGTTGGCGCCGGTGAGGAGGATGTGCATAAGGTCATCCTAACAGGAGAATGGGTTTCTCCAAATATCCCTGAAGCAAAAAGCCCGCCGGCATCGAGGATGCAGGCGGGCTTGGGAAGAGTGGGAGGATTGGATCAATCTTTCCGCTTGAGCTGGGGGAAGAGGACAACGTCGCGGATGGTGGGAGCTCCGGTGAGGAGCATGACCAGCCGGTCGATGCCGATGCCGATGCCGCCGGCGGGCGGCATGCCGTGTTCGAGGGCTTCGACAAAGTCTTCATCGATCTCCTGGGCTTCTTCTCCGGACTGTTCATGGAGCCGACGACGTTGAGTGTCCGGGTCGTTGAGCTCGGAGTAGCCGGGGGAGATTTCCTGCCCGTTGATGATGAGTTCGTAAACGTCGATCACGGAAGGGTTTTCAGGGTTCTCTTTGGCGAGTGGGATGAGTTTGGAGTCGACGTGGGTGACGAAACAGGGATCGAAGGTGTGCTCTTCGACGAGTTTTTCAAAGACCTGCTGGGTGACCTCGTAATCCTCGAGGTGGTCGTGGATTTCGAGTTTGAATTCTGACTGCGCCTTGGCGCGGCGTTCATCGGGTGAGAGGTCGAACCAGTCGTCGCCGGCGGCTTCTTTGATGAGAGTTTGGTATGGGGTGCGCTTCCAGGGGCGGGAGAGGTCGAGGGTGCGGACGGGGTCGCCGTTTTCGTCTTTGTGCTCGATTTGGAGGGTGCCGAAGAATTTCTCGGCGAGGTGGCAGACCATTTCTTCGACAAGGTCGGCCATGATCTCGAAGTCGCCGAAGGCCTGGTAGGCTTCGAGCATGGTGAACTCGGGATTGTGGCGACGTGAGATGCCTTCGTTGCGGAAGTTGCGATTGAGTTCGAAGACCTTGGTGAGTCCTCCGACGAGGAGGCGCTTGAGGTGGAGTTCGGGCGCAATGCGCATGGTGAGATCCATGCTGAGGGCATTGTGATGGGTCTGGAAGGGCTTGGCGGCGGCGCCACCGGCGACGTCGTGCAGCATGGGAGTCTCGACTTCGAGGTAGTCGCGTTCGTGGAGAAAGTTGCGGATCTCGGCGACGATCTTGGAGCGCATGATGAAGAGGTCGGCGCTTGCTTGGTTCGACATGAGATCGAGGTGGCGCTTGCGATACTTTGTCTCGCGGTCTGAGAGGCCGTGCCACTTGTCGGGCATGGGGCGGAGGGACTTGGAGAGGACGGTAAGTTTTTCGACCTTTACGGAAGGCTCGCCTTTCCCGGTGGTGAAGGTTTCACCTTCAACTCCGATCCAATCGCCCATGTCGAGAAGCTGGTAGGCGGCCCAGTCGGTCTCGGAGACTTGCTTCATGTTGAGATAAATTTGGATACGTCCGTGGGCATCGCCGAGGGTGGCGAAGACGGATTTGCCCATGTCGCGAATGGCGAGGAGGCGACCGCCGAGTTTGACGGGTTTCTCGTTTTCGAAGTTGGCCTTGAGTTCACCGGGGTTGGTGGTGGTCTCAAAGGCGGCGCCGTAGGGGTCGAGGCCCAATTCCTTGAGCTTCACAAGTTTCTCGCGCCGGACGGCAATGAGTTCCTCGGAAGTGGATTGGGGCTGGGAGGGCGTGTTTTCGTCGCTCATTTCGGGCGGACTCTAGGAGCTTCGGGTGACTTGAACAGCGTAAATCCTCATGGGGCGGACAGTTAGATCAATAAAATGCTTGCTGGGGCATCTGGAAAAGGTTCTTGTTCCTTAACAACTTTTGAGTTTGGGGGGGACAGCAGCCCTGTTTAGTTTCTTACGAGACTGGCAGGGCTGCTGCATTTTTATGAGATGGGATTTTTGAGGCGTGCCTTCAGAGGGATTTTTTAGATGGTAGGCAACGTGAGCGAAGGAAACCGGATTGAGGAGTTACGAAACGCGATTCATCAGGCGCGAGCGCGGGTTTATCAGGTCGGTGACCCGACGCCGCTTGATCGCATGGTGGTGGATGGGGTGAAAAATCCGGTCTGGGTGAAACGCGAGGACCTGGGCCCGATCAAGGCTTACAAGTGGCGAGGTGCTTATAATGCGATGGCATGCCTGACTCCGGAGCAACTGGAAGGAGGGGTGGTGGCGGCTTCTGCCGGAAATCACGCGCAGGGCATTGCACTGGCGGCAAGAAAAGTGGGAACGACTGCGCGAATCTACATGCCGACGCCGACGCCCATGGTGAAACGCAAGGCGGTGATGGAGCATGGTGGAGATTGTGTTTCGATCGAGTTGGTGGGTGATAGTTTTTCGGAAGCTCAAATGGCGGCCTTGGAGGATGCGGAGAGAACGGGGGCGGTCTTTATTCCACCCTACGACTCTATCGAGGTCATGGCGGGGCAGGGGACATTGGCGGACGAGATATTTACCTCGGGCGAGGGGCCGTTTGATCGGGTGTATGTCGCGGTGGGTGGCGGCGGAATGGCTTCGGCCGTGGCGACTTTACTAAAAAGTTCCTGGCCTGATGTGAAGGTGATCGGGGTGGAGGGCGTCGATCAGGCTTCGATGAAGGCGGCCATTGAGGCCGGGAAGCCGGTGCCGTTGGACTATGTCGATGTATTCTGTGATGGCACGGCGGTTACCCAGGTGGGAGATTTGACCTACGAAATTTGTCAGACTTTGCTCGATGAAATTGTCACGGTGACCAATGAGGAGGTTTCGGCGGCGATCAAAGCGCACTGGGACGGCTTGCGAGTGATTCCCGAGCCGAGCGGGGCGATGAGTTTGGCTGGTTTTCTTGGGCAATATCGGGATGGTCTCGTTGGCGGGGAAGAGAAGGTTCTCACGATTCTTTGTGGGGCAAATATGGATTTCGCGAAATTTGCGGATGTTTCCAGGCAGGCTGGTGTTAATTTGACCCGAGACCGAAGTTGGCGTTTTCGTATTCCGGAAGAGAAGGGATCATTGGTCGATTTGCTCACGGATTTACCGGAGGGGGTGAGCATTATGGATCTGCAATATGGACGGACCGTGCGGGATCCTCAGCTTCCTTTGCTGACCTTGGATGTTCCGATCGCTGCTGAAGAGGATTTCTTGAGTTGGGTCGACCGGAATCAGGACCATGCGGCGGATGTCACGGGACATGGTGCGACGAGGTTTCGCGTGATTCCATTTACGCCCTCACTCTATACGAACCCATTGTTTGTTGAGGTGGAGTTTCCCGAGCGGGCGGGAGCGCTGCTCGGGTTTATGACGGCGATCAGTCCGATGACCAGTTTGTGCTATTTCAATTACAGTTATACCGGAGAGCGGGTGGGCCGCGCTTTGATCGGGTTGGATTTCGGGAGCGCGGGCGAGCTTGAATTGCATCGCGAACGGGTTTTTGAGCAGGCGGGGAAGACGGTGCGTGCGGTGAAAGAGATTTTGATAGACTCCCTGATTTAAATACGTAAAAAAAATACCACTATGAGACTTGGATTGTGTTTTGCGTTTTTTTGCATGGGGATTTGTGTTGCTCAAGCTGGGCGGGATTTCTTTGAACTCCCCCCGATCAAGTATTCGGAGACCGCCAGTGATGATGCGGTGGCCCGTCTGGCGGGTGAGATTGAGAGAGGGGATTGGGTGGTGGACCCGATGGATGGGAAGGCGTTTTTAAAGGCGGTCTTGAAGAAGCTGGAAATTCCGGAAGAGTCGCAAGTTTTGGTTTTCTCGAAGACGAGCTTGCAGAACTCGCTCATCAACCAACGTAATCCGCGTTCGATCTATTTTTCAATGGATGCCTATGTGGGCTGGGTGCCGGGCGGGAAAGTGGAGGTGATCATCGAGGATGAGAAACTGGGGCCGGTTTTTTATACCATCGATCCTCCCTATGGGGATCGTCCGGTTAAGATTTCACGGGCCACGGATTCCTGCTTGCAGTGTCATGCCACTTCCCGAACGTCGGGGGTTCCCGGGATGTTTATTCGCTCGGTTGTTCCTGATCAAAATAGTCACGCCATCCTGAGTGCGGGGACGTCATTGGTGACCGACAGCACGCCTCTGAAGGATCGCTGGGGAGGCTGGTATGTTTCGGGTTCGTCGGACCATCCCCATTTGGGGAATCGCTGGATTCCGGACAGCAAGTTGGATGGTGTCGAGTTGGTGCCGGAGGTGACAAAGCATGAAAATCTTTCCAGACTGATTGATACGGACAAATACTTGCAACCTACCAGTGACATTGTGGCCTTGATGGTGCTGGAGCATCAATGTCGGACACACAATCTGATGACCAAGGCCAAGATGGGATACCAGCGCGCCTTGTATTTCCAGAAGTCCTACAGCGAGGGGGAGGATCTGAACTCGCGGGAGGGAATGTCGTGGAAGACTGCGGATAGCTCGGCAAAAGAGATTGTGAAGGCGTTTCTCTTCACGGATGAGATTGATCCCGGCGGTGATGGTGTGGAGGGAGCAAAGGCGTTTGCGGATGCCTTTGAAGGAAGGGGACTGAAGACTGAAAAGGGGAAGAGCCTGCGGGATTTTCGTCTTTACGGTCGTATTTTTAAGAACCGATGTTCCTACATGATCCACTCAAAGGCTTTTCAGGGAATGCCCGCGATTGTGAAAGCACGTGTCTTTCATCATCTGAGGCTTGGGCTCTCTGATGATGTTGAGAACCATCTCAGCTCCCGTGAAAAGAAGGCGATCCGTGGAATCCTGATCGAGACGGTCCCAAGCTTTAAAAGTGAATCTTGACCCCTGGTTGAGGGACGATCACCTCCTGTCTCTTATACACATCTGACGCTGCCGACGATCTACTCTGTGTA
>CAJXVQ010000189.1 GCA_913060685.1 uncultured Verrucomicrobiales bacterium | reverse complement strand
GGCATACGAGATCAGCCTCGGTCTCGTGGGCTCGGGATGTGTATAAGAGACAGGGAATGGATGGTGCGGGTGGTCTTGGAGGAGGAGCGAAATTTGAACGCAGGAACGGGTCGATCCCGAGTTTTTCGACAAAGAGGAGGTAGTGCCTGACCCGATGCTCGATGGGGCCGGCGTCGCGGACGACCTTGACCGGGGCGGTGAGGAGTTTGGCGAGCTTATCGGCGGGGTAGCCCAGCCTTTGTTTGATCCCGAATTTGGCGAAGGCTTGGGCGGCCGCGCTGTTTTCCCAGGCGATGGATGAATCAAAGGGAATCTTGCTCTCCTTAAACGATTTTACGATTTTGCGAGCGGAGTCGTCCGGGGAATGCTCGATGACGCGGTTGATTTCGGTGACTTTACGCCAGAGAGGAGCCGTTGAGGAATTGGCGATGACAACGATCGTGCTGTTAGGTCGTGCCGAGCGAATGGCTCGCACGGAGGGGATGCTGAAACTGGCTTCCGAGATCGAATCGGGTGAAGCGATGGCTAAATATCTCCCTGTCAGGTGGAGAGGTGGTTTGTCCGGAAGGGGTTCGGCCTTTGGCATTTCGGGCATGGGTCGAGGCTAGTCATGTTCGCCATGAAAGTCACGCGAGAGAGATCTGCTTGATGGCAGGAAAGTGGTCGGGGCGATGGAAATCGGGTTCGCCGGGGCCAAGGTTTCCTGCGGTGAGGAAGATTTGATCGGGGGAGTTCAGGATGAAGGTGGCGTTCAAGGTTGTTTTATCGCCGAAGCCATAGTTCTCGCGCAGCCAATCGAGCGGGAAGCTCGCCATGACCTGCCATTCGTTTTCCGTTTGTTGCGCGCTGGTAAGGACTGCCGGGATGGGCTTTGGTTCTCCGGGAGAGGCTTCTCTTGGGGCGTTAAAAGCGCTGGACCACCAGGCTCCGTTCGGGGCGAGATTGAACTCAAGATAGCGCGTGCCATCCGTGGATTTGAGGAAAAATTCCGCAACGTCATACTTCCAAAGTTCGGGTTGATAGAAACCTGGTTTGCTCTCGGGATGGCTCATTCCGGAGCGGCCGTTTGTGCTTGCGAGAAAGTGGAAGCGAGAGCCATCGACCCAAAAGAGAAATTTCACAGATTTTTGCATTTCCGTCCCCCCCCAATCGGTTAAAACGGTTGTGCCGTGAAGACGGAGATCGTCGAATGTTGGCTTTTGTTGCGCGAAGATAATTGGAATGGTTTCCATTTGCCCCACAGCACGAAAAAAAACCGATTTTCTCAAGGATAACGACAGGTTTTAGCTCGCGTTGCGTAAAAATGTATGAGATTCTTTAATAGTTAACCAAAGTTTAATGAGACCAATCGAATACATCGGAGCTGCTCCGATGAAAAAAAAGCGCCGAAGCTCTCTGGGGGGGTGGCTTCTCATGGTTTTTGCCGTTGTCTTGGGAGGAGTTTTCCTCCGGCCGTTTATCCCGTTCTTGAAAGCTCAGACCGATTTGACTTCTCCGGCAAACGTTCGGGAAGCGATGGAGTCTCTCCGTTCGGACGGTGATTTTGGATCGCGGCTGGCAGCCTCTGCTCTGGAGAGAACCCAGTCGAAGGTGAGCTACGATGGGTCCTATTTTAAAATCGAATTTCCATATGGCGATATTGCCCCCGACCGCGGGAAAGCGGAGGACTTGATCGTCCGGGCTTATCGATCTGAGGGAATCGATCTTCAGGTTGACGTTCACGCTGATATCAAAGAGAACTTTTACTCCTATCCGCAGATTTTCAGCTCAAAAGGACCGGATACCAATATTGACCACCGTCGGGTGCAAAACCTCCAGAGATTCTTTACCCGCAAGGGCCGGGCTCTGGCGGTAACCCAGGATGCCGAGGACTACAGCTTTGGCGATATCGTCATTTGGCAGCTTTTGGATGGAAACAAGCACATCGGGATTATCGTTCCGGGGCCTGGTGCCAAAAAGACTGAAAAGTGGGTTGTCCACAACATCGGCAACGGCCCTGAATGGGAAAAGAAGTTGTTCGATTTCACTCTTAAAGGACACTACCGCTACGGCGAATAGAAACTGGGTTTCCAAGATCTTAAAAAGCCCCCGCTCGATCAGAGCGGGGGCTTTTGTTTGAAATGATATGACCGGTCTTCCCTAGCGGAAGGTGACCGGGAGGGATTTCTCGAGGTGGGTCCGGAGCTTCTCGTGGGCGGTATCAATTTCCTTTTGCTTCATCGTGCCCTTATCGGAGCGATAGCCGAAGGAGTAGGCGATGGAGCGCTTGTCAGCTGCCAGCTTCTCGCCGGAGGGATCACTGAACTGGTCGAAGCAGATGGCGGAGACGAGGAGCGGGTCATTGTGCTTGGCGAGGGCCTTTTCAATCTCACCGTTGCTCGTCTTGACCGGCAGTTCCATGGCGATATCCCGGCTCGAACCGGGAAATTGGGGGAGAGGATCGACCTGGAACATGTCCTTGCGGAGGCCGAGGATTTTCTTTTGATCGAGCTCGGCCAGATAAATGGGAGCTTTGAAGCCCATCTCACGTGCCCGGGAGGGCGTGACTTGGGCGTAGGTGCCGATGGGCTTTCCTTCGAGTTGAATGTCTCCGCCGAGGAGGAATCCCTCGCGCGGGCGGGACGAAAACTGGATGGCCCGGTTCCCAAGAGCGGCCTGAATGGCTGACTTGAGATCATAAAGGTCAATGAGACGGTTTTCGCTGCGGGTCCAGGAGAGGGGGCTGGCTTCGCCGCCAAGCAGGAGCGCGATGGAATCAGCCTCGATGTCGGTTGCTTTGCCGCCACCGGCGTTGCGGAACTGGCGCCCGGCTTCAAAAAACCGGAGAGTTTTGGCACCTTGGCGGAGGTTGTTCTCGGCGGTGGCGAGCAGGCCGGGCGTGAGAGCCGGGCGGAGAATGGCGTGGTCCTCGCTGAGAGGGCGGGAGACTTTGACAAGGTCACCTTCCTGCAGCGGGCGGAGCGGGAGGCAATCGCGGAGCTGATTTTCAGCAATGAGCTTGATGGTTTGGGTCTCGTAGAAACCGAGGGCGACGAGGCGCTTCTTGAGATCAAGGAGGCGATCGTAGTCACGGTCGATCGGGCTTTCATCGACAGCCGTGCCGCCGGTCCTGGAGGGGACATTTTCGAGGCCGTGAACGCGCGCGATTTCCTCAACGAGGTCGGCTGAGCGTTCGAGGTCGGCGCGCCAGCTGGGGATGGTCCATGTTTTGTCGTCACGGGATGACAAGCCAAGGCGGGTCAGGATCGCTCCGGCGTCTGCCAACGAGATGCTGTCATCCATGAGTTGAAGCATGCGGTCGACATCGAGTTCGACATCGGGAAGAGCGGAAGGGAGTTCGCCGGCGGTGATCGTTTGAGCTGAGACTTCGCCTCCGGCAATCTCGAGAATGAGAGCCGCGGCGAGAGCGGAAGCCGGGAGAACCTGTTGGGGGTCAACGCCACGCTCGAAGCGGTAGGAGGAATCAGAAGTGAGGAAGAGTCGACGGGAAGTGCGGCGAATCTCGGAAGTGGTAAAATACGCTGACTCGAGCAGGAGGTCAGTGGTGGTGTCGGTCACGCCACTCTCGAGCCCGCCCATGACACCGGCAAGGGCAAGGGAAGTTCCGGATTGGTCCGAGATGACACAGTCGAAGTCCTGGAGTTCGTAGGTTTCCTCGTCGAGTGCCTTGAAGCTTTCGCCCGTTGCGGCCTGACGGATGTGGAGGGCTCCGGTGACTTTGGCCGCATCAAAGGCGTGGAGAGGTTGGCCCAATTCGTGGAGAACGTAGTTGGTAATATCGACGACGTTGTTGATGGGGCGGAGTCCGATTGCCTTGAGTTTCTTGGCGAGCCAATCGGGGCTGGGGGCCACTTTGACTCCGGTGATTTTCAGGACGGAGTAGAAAGGGCAGGTCGGGGAATCGACGGTAACAACAGAGGTGTCTGCGCCGGTTTCGGTGGAGTGGCTTTTCTCGACGGGCTTGGTAGCAGTGTGAAGAAGAGCCGCGAGTTCGCGGGCGAGGCCGGAGTGGGAGAGGAGATCGGGCCGGTTTGGAGTGATTTCGACTTCGATGAGGGTGTCGGAATCGAAGAGATCGCGGACCGGGGTGCCGACCTCGAATGAGGAGTCGAGAATGAGAAGGCCGTCTTCTTTGTCCGTAAGGCCGATTTCGGAACCGGCGGCGAGCATACCCTTGGATTCAACGCCGCGCATTTTGGTTTCGCCAATCTTGAATCCGGCGGGAAGTTCGGCGCCGGGAAGGCAGCAGGCGACTTTATCGCCGACCTTGTAGTTGGTGGCCCCGCAGACGATCTGGCGGAGGGAGCCCTCGCCGGCATCAACCTGGGTCACCTTAAGCCGGTCGGCATCGGGATGTTGAACGGCTTCCTTGATCTCGGCGACCACGATCTGGTCGCTTTTGACGCCCATTTCCTGGAGGCCTTCGATTTCAATCCCGGCAAAGGTGAGCAGGTCGCACACTTCATCAAGCGAGCGGGAACCGAAATCGAGGCGTTCTTTGAGCCAATTGAGCGAAACGTTCATGAGGCGGGGAGAAGAAGGCCGGATGACGCATTATTCAATCGCAAATCAAAGAAATGCAGCTTGAGCGAAGATTTTGGCTAGCGGACTTCGGGGCCTCCGAAATCGAATCCAAATTGGAGCCAAATCGAGTCGGCGCTCCCTTCCTCAAAATTGTCGTGGGAATATTGGAGCCGGATGGTGGAGATCGCGAGGTCGGTATGACGGAATTCGCGGGTGAGGGCGAGAGACACGCGCTCGCGGGAGTCGGATTCGAAGGCGTATTCGAGCTCTCCCATGTGCATTTCACCACCGCCATGAGCTCCATTTTGGTTTTCGTAGCGGAGGTCGGCAATCCACTGTGGGTGAAAGCGATAGTTGGCAAAGGCCATCCAAGTGTTTTGCGAAGATGAGCCCCTATCAAAAGGCGCTTCTTCGCCCTGCCATTCCACATCGCGGTAAAAGAACTCCGCTCCCAGGGAGAGCTGCCGCCCCCCCGGTTCGAGGCCGTTTTCCCGCCAGGTGTAGACGTAGTCGAGCGAGTGCATTGAGGTGTCGCGGCCGTAGCCGTTGTCACCGTAGGCGGTGTTCAGGCCAAAGCGATGTTGGTGAAAGTCAGTCTGATTGTAGCCGAAGAAGGCACGGGTCGTGATGACATTGTCCTCCATGAAGGCGTCCTCCGAAGAGTGGCTGTGGCCTTCGTGGTCATCATGATCTCCATCATGATCCTCCTCGTCATCATCATGATCATGGGAGGAGGCGTTTCCGAAGTTGGTTGAGAGAGCAAAGAAGCCTTGGTCAAAATTTCGCCGCCAAGTAAGTTCGAACCCCTCGGTGAGGAGACCTTCCTCGCCCAAAAATTGGGAAGTGGTGAGGTTGGAATTGACGAGATTCCAGGCGTGGAGGTGTTGGTTGTTCTGGAGACCGATTCGATTGAACATGCGTCCGCCGCGGGCTTCGAATCCGCCCGGGAGGTTTGGGAGTTTGAGGAAGGCTTCCTCGAGTTCCCAATCGATTTCGTGATCGGAGGTTGTGAAGACATTGACGTTGGTAAAGCCGGCGAGCCAGTCATCGATGCGAAGATTGAGGCCGGGTTCGAAGCCTTGGACTGCGAAGCTGTCGTTGGGATCGTGAGCGTGGCCGCCGACGTTGCGAAAGGCGTCCGCCGAGGTGTCTCCCATGACGCCATTAAAATGGAATGTGGGATCGAACTTGATTTCGGAAAAGAGAGGAGTAGTGGAGAGAACCAGCACCGTGAGAGATTTCATAAACGCAACTAAATCGCGTTAAGGGTCGGTTTTGTCAAGGTGGGATTTGCGAGTTTGGAGAACCGTTTTCTAGTCGCTTGTGGCGGGCCTCGATTTTAGGCAGGGTCCCGACCTTAACCAGCTGTCTTCGAGTATTCATGTGTTCCAACCCTCCTATTCTTCGTGTTTTCGTCCTATTGTTTACAATGCAACTTGGGTTGTTTGCGGCCCCCTTGATCACCGAGTTTCAGGCGAGTAATTCCGCCACCCTGAGTGATGAGGATGGTGATCAGTCCGATTGGATCGAAATTTTCAATCCGGACGCAACCCCGGTGGATTTGAGTGGATATCACCTCACCGATGATAGCAGTGCCCTCGCGAAGTGGACCATTCCAGCCGGGACTTCGCTGGCTCCATCCGGATTTTTAGTTGTTTTTGCCTCAGATAAAGACCGGGCGGTGGCAGGTTCGGAGCTGCACACTAATTTTAAACTGACGTCTGGTGGCGAATACCTTGGGCTGGTAGCTCCGGACGGGACGACGATACTCAGCGAATTCAGTCCTTCATTTCCGCTTCAATTTGAGGATGCCTCGTATGGTCTGCAGCAGTTGGGAAACACGAGCACGGAGACCGTGATCGAAACTGGAGCAGGGTGCACGGTGTTGGTTCCGACCAATGGCACGCTGGGATCCACTTGGCAGGGGGGCGGTTTCAATGACAACTCATGGATCAGTGGGACCACGGGAGTGGGCTATGAGCGGAGCAGCGGCTATGACAGCGCATTCAATGTCGATGTCGAGTCCCTCATGTTCGGTCAGGCGACAAGTGTCTATATCCGGGTGCCATTTTCGATCAGTGATGTGAGTGAGATTTCTGATCTTAAGCTGCAGCTGCAGTATGATGATGGATTTGTGGCCTATCTCAACGGGGTGGAGGTTGCGCGCGACCGGGCACCGGGAACCCTGGCCTGGAACTCGGCCGCGACCAGCGATCACCCGGATGGTGAGTCGCTTCAATTTACCGAATTTGCTCTCGGGGCCTTTGCCAATCAGCTTGTGGAAGGAGACAATGTTCTCGCAATTCATGGTCTCAATCGGAATGCAACGAGTTCGGATCTTTTGTTTCGTCCCAGATTACTGGCGACGCGACTTTCCAATCCGTCTCTTGGAGGGGAGGGGTATTTTTTAGTGCCAACTCCCGGGGGGATCAATGGCACTGAGCAGGGACTTCCGGCCAGCGAGGTTTTGATCTCTGAACCGAGCCGGACCTTTACTTCCAATTTTCAAGTCGTCCTTTCGGGCGCGGCGGCTGGCCAGACGATTCGCTATACCCTCGATGAATCGGTGCCAACGGCGACTTCACCTGTTTATGAAGGTCCGATTTCAATCATCCAAAGCAGCCAGCTTAGAGCACGGATCTTTGGTGCGAATGGCTCATCCGGACCGATTGCGATGGCGAGCTATCTGAAGCTGGAAAGTGATATTGCCAATTTCAGTTCCAATCTCCCGATCGTTGTCCTTGAGAATTGGGGGAGCGGGAAACCAAATGGAGATACCGATGGTTTTTGGGGGATCATTGAACCGGATGTCAATGGGGACAACCGGAGCCGGATGTCGGCAGGACTCGCGATTTCGACCCGTTGTAACATGAAAGTGAGAGGGTCATCTTCTTCGGGATTTCCCAAGTATTCCTTGTCACTGGAGTCGCAGGATGAAGGGAAGGAAGATCAGGCGATTTCACCGCTAGGGATGCCGGAAGAGTCAGATTGGGTTTTAAGCGGGCGATATACCTTTGACCGGGCTCTGATGAGAAATCCCCTGATTTATCAGCTTAGTAACGAGACCGGTGAATATGCGGTCAGAACGCGTTTCGTAGAGGTCTTTATCAATACCGGAGGAGGCAACCTTTCCTACGCGAGTGACTACGTCGGCGTTTATGCCTTGATGGAAAAAATTAAACGTGATGGTGACCGGGTGGATGTGAGGAAGCTCAGCCCGGGTGATACCAGCGAGCCGGAAGTCACGGGTGGCTATCTCTGGAAGAAAGACCGTCTTGATCCCGGCGATAGCGGGTTTTCGGTGAATTCGATGGGAACCTTTGGCTGGGTTTATCCAAAGGAAGAAGCGGTTGTTCCTGCCCAGCAAAACTGGCTGCGGGGTCATCTCAACGAATTTGATACAGCTCTCTACAATGCGAGCTGGACCAATCCTGCCACCGGGAAACACTTCACCGAATATATCGATAATTTTTCGTGGCTCCGTCATCACTGGCTGAACACCTTGTCGATGAATGTCGATGGCTTCCGTCTGAGTGGCTATTATTACAAACACCACGACACGACCAATGGCGGGAAAGTTGGAGCAGGCCCAATTTGGGACTTTGATCGCACGATGGGGTCAACCGATAGTCGCGACAATGACCCGGGAAGATGGGATGGGACAGGGGACTCAAGCAGGATGTTTGGAGATTCACGTTTCCCCTGGTGGGGACAGGCCTTGAACAATCCGGATTTTCGTCAGGAGCACACCGATTTGTGGCAGGAACTTCGGGAAACAAGTTTTTCAACCTTGAACATCAATTCCATCGTCGATGGCTTTGAAGCGCAATTGGATTTTCAGGATGCGGCGGGAACAAATCCGGGGCTCGGGAGCTCGCCACAGGCCCGAAATTTTAACAAATGGACTTCGGTTCGCCCGAGTGGCGGTTATGGAAATCAGGTCAATGTTTTGAAAACTTGGCTCTCAACGAGGGCGGTTTGGATCGATGGCCAATACACGGCCAAGCCGCAGTTTTCAGTTTTGCCCGGGCTCGTGTCCTCCGGCACGAACGTCTCCTTCATCGGGGCGGGTGGAACAGTTTATTATACGACAGATGGCACGGACCCTCGATTGTCGGGAGGTGGAGTGTCCGGCTCGGCGTCCACAAATCCGCCGGTCACGGTGAATTCGACGATGATCATTACCGCGCGGGCCCGAAGCGGGACAGGACTGACCTCATGGTCGGGTCCGGTTCAGGGGACCTTCCTGGTGGGGACTCCTGCTTCTTCGGTGAATTTGGTGATTTCCGAGATTCAATATGCCCCGGCGGCTCCCAATGCCTCCGAGCAAATCGTCTCGATGGATCCCTCCGATTATGAGTGGCTTGAGTTGATGAACGTTGGAAGTGATGTCATTCAACTGACTGATGTCTCCTTTGCCGAAGGGATCGATTTCAGCTTTACGGGATCTGCGGTGACGACGTTGCTGCCGGGGCAGCGGGTATTAGTGGTGAGAAATCAGGCGGCCTTCGAAGCCCGGTATGGCAGTGCGCTGAACGCTGCAATCGCGGGTGAATTTGGTCCGTCACGCCTGGACAACGCGGGAGAGAGAATTCATTTGGTGAATGGCTTGGGAGCGACCATTCAGGATTTCACGTATGGAGATGCTTTTCCATGGCCGGGCCAGGCTGGTTTCGCGGGATATAGTTTGGTGTTGATTTTCGATGGGGCTTCGACGCCCGACCATGGCGAGGCCGGAAACTGGCGTAGCAGTGGCTTCCCCGGTGGTTCGCCGACCGGGAGCGATCAAGTCGAATTAAGCGGAGGAGAGTTGGACGACATCGACGGGGATGGAATCGTGAACATTCTCGAACATGCCTATGGGACCAGCGATATGAACGGAACTGAAGGGAACGGATTAGTCGGGGTGAGCGTAGAGCCTTTGACAATTGATAATGTGATGGATGATTATCTTGTAGTCTCTTTTCAGCGCAAAGTGACGGCCGATGATGTCGTTGTCGTGGCGCAGTTGGGCTCGGATCTCGTGGGATGGAGCTCCGAAGAGACCGAAGTCATCTTTGTCTCACAGATCAACAGTGCCGATGGCCTCTCCACCGTGACCTACCGGAGTGCCGACCCTGTGACGGTGACCTCGATTGGCCAAATGTTCTTCCGTCTCGCGGTTTCACCGCGATGAAGAACCGTCAAAGCAGGGGACATCAGAAACCTACTTTGACCCTCAATAATCCCTTTCGCTCTGCTGGCGTCTTCGCCTCAAACTTGACGAGTTCGGTCCCGGTCCCATCGTAGAGGTTTTCTACTCCGGTCATTTCAAATCGCTCACGGGCGTCTCCCCAAATTCCCCCGTTTTCGCTCCATTGCAAAACGCAATTCAAGCCACCCGCGTAACCGAGCCTTCGGCGAAAGGTGACGAACTGGACGGCCTCGCCATCGACGAATTTGGTGCCCGTTGATGGCGTGTTCGTTCGGCCATTCCCGTTCGGCTGTGCTCCCAGGGCATACTCGAGGAGATTCTCCTCCGCACCCTCACCGAGTCCGGAACGATATCGCTCCTCCCAATCGTCCCCGATTTTGTCTCCGTCCGTATCAACGATCACGGCCGCCTGCCTCAAGCGAGCTTTCAAGGCTTCACGCGTGGCTTCATTCGCCAAATCGTTGGCCGTGAGATTAAAAGGCGGGTCAATTGGTCGATTCAAGGCATCCAGAATCACCACATCTCGATATGTCGCCCCAAAGGCCCCCTGGATATTCGCCTCAAAGGTATCCTGCAACCATGGTAGATCGTTTTCAGTGGTCATGAGCTCGTTGCTGCTCACATCACTACGATTCCAGTTCACCCCCAGGATTTCGATGTTGTAGTCATTTTGCTCACTTTGAAGTTCGGTGAACACTTGCTGAAGGTAGCCAAACTGGCTCCGACAGTATCCTCAAGTAGAGGAGCCAAAGTAGTAAGCGGTCACCTGATGGAGATAATTCCTGGGCGAAACCATCTGGCCCAACCTTGGAGAACTTTCGTTCATATCGGGCAGAGAAAAATCAGGAACGGGTTCAATGGCAACCGCTGAGCAGACCAATCCCAATCCAAAAATTGTAGAGCGAAACTTCATTGGTGGAGGTTTCCACAATTTATCGCGAAGCGCAATGTCATCGGCTATTATCAAGGGCTTTGAACCCACTGATCGGCATTAACCGAAAATTATTCCGGCTCGGAGCAGGTTACGAATCCTTCGAGCCAATGACCCTTTTCCAGTTCATATCCGGCGATGTTATTCCTTGGTCGCGTAGTCACCGCCGAGGGCGAGGTGGAGGTCGATGCGGTTTTGGAGGCGCTGGTTTTTGAGGCGAATGAGCGAGATGCCGGCGTTCTCGGCACGGCGTTGGGCTTCGAGGTATTCGAGAAATGAGGCACCATCAATGCCGAGGCTGATGTCGGAGCTGGCGCGTTTGACTGCGAGTTGTGATTGGTTCAGTTCCTGTTCCAGAAAGCCCTGCTGCTTTTCAAGTGAGCGGTCGGTTTCGATGGCGGATTCAACCTCGCGGAAGGCCAAGAGCTGTCTCTTATACACATCTGACGCTGCCGACGATCTACTCTGTGTA
>CAJXVQ010000188.1 GCA_913060685.1 uncultured Verrucomicrobiales bacterium | reverse complement strand
CGAGATCAGCCTCGGTCTCGTGGGCTCGGAGATGTGTATAAGAGACAGCCATTTGCCTTTGTCGGTTTGGTCCGACTGGAAGCCGTGAATGAGTTCCTCAAAGATTGAATGAGGTTCATGGAAATGGAAGCCCGCCTCCATGAACCAGGAAGCTAGGACCCGATCAACCAGTAGATCGGCTGAGGCCAGATTCCCAAGACAACGATCAAGCCGGTGAGGGTGGCAATCGTGTAGAAGGAGAGAGGCTTCGTCTCAAATGGTGATTCATCGAGAGCGTTTCTCCAATACATCGCGCGGATGATCTGGAAGTAGTAGTAGAAGCCGGCGGCGACTCCAATGAAGCCGAGGACGACCGGGACCCAAAGGCCAGCGTCGATAGCCGCCTTGAACGCGAGGAACTTACCCCAGAATCCAGCGGTCAGTGGCAGTCCGGCAAGGGCTCCAATGATGATCGCGGTCATGAGGGCGAGGAGCGGGTTACGCTGTCCCAAGCCTTCGAAGGCTGAAATTTCATCGGACCCGGTATTTCTGTGAATGACCGCGAGGACGAAGAATGCCGCAAAGGTCATGATGAGATAGATCGCGAGGTAAAATGCAATCACCTGCTTGGAAGTGAGATCACTATCGCCGGTCTGCCAGGCCGCGAGAGGCAACAGAATGAAGCCGGCATTGGCGATCGATGAGTAGGCGAGAAGTCGTTTGAAGTTTTTTTGCGGGATTGCGGCAAGGTTCCCCAGGAGAATGGTGGCTCCAGCCAGAACGGCCAGAATGAAGGCGACCTTTGGAGCCAGGATACTGCCATTGAGGAATGGCTCAACAACCCGAATGGCAATTGCGAAGCCGGCTGCCTTCGATGCAACCGAGAGGAAGGCCGTCGTTGGAGTCGGAGCACCTTGGTAAACATCAGGAATCCAGAGGTGCATGGGGACTGCCCCCATCTTGAAGGCAAGTGAGATAAGGACGAGAGAGAGGCCGAAGAGCAGGTAGGTGGAATTCTCTTCGGTGATGTTTTGGCCGATCTCAGCGAGGTTGGTGGTGCCGGTGGCTCCATACATCCAGGCAATACCGTAGACAAGAAAGCCCGTGGAAAGTGCGCCGAGAATCAGGAATTTTACGCCGGCCTCGAGAGAGCCCACATTGCGTCGCATGAATCCAACGAGGATGTAAGAGGTGATGGTGGTCAACTCGAGAGCGACGAAGAGAGAGACCAAGTCGGCAGCCGAAGCCATCCACATCATGCCCGCACAGGCAAAGAGAAAGAGACAGTAATACTCGCCTGTGCCGTCTTCGGAATTCGGATTGGCGGTGAATTTTGAGAGAACCTTCCGATAGTCGAGAGCCAGGATCACCGTGAGGATCGTAGCGACCAAGGTGAGGCGTTTGAAAAAGAGGGCCGTGGAGTCGAAGGCGTAATAGCGGGTCAATTCAACGTTTTCGCTCCCAAATCCCTTCTGGGCCCAGAAAGTGAGGAGTAAAACAATGAACAGCACAAAAATCGCAGATATTGCGATCACTGATTTCCGTTTGGGCGAAAGGAAGGCTTCGAGAATAAGCAGGACCAATCCGCCGGCGAGGACGAGAATTTCTAGCAAGTAGGAAGGCATTAGATCAGGAGCTTTTAAAACTTATTTGTCAGCTTGCTCGGTCTGAGCTGGAGCAGCCGGTTCCTCTTTGAGGAGATTGAGAAGGCTATTTGGGTAAATGCCAACGACGAGAAGGGCAATCGCCAGAATTGCAGCAGGGATTTGACAAAAGGGACCGAAGTCCTTCACATGCTCGGAATTTGTGTGTTCCACAGAAGGTCCCTGAAAAGTCTGCCGGTAGGCTCGAAGCATGTAGACGGCGCTGATCACCACTCCCCAGAGGGCCAGGATGGTGGCAATCTGGATACAGCCCAGAGATCCGCCTTCATATTCCCAAAACCCCGAAAGGAAGACCAGAACCTCACCCGAGAAGTTGGCGAGACCGGGAAGTCCGATGGAGGCCATCCCTGCGAGTCCAAAGAGGAAAGCAAGACGTGGAGCTGCTTTGGCAAGGCCACCGAGTTCGGCCAGCTCGACCGTGCCGGTCTTACGACGGATCGTATCGGTGAGCATAAAAAGAAGTGCGATGCTGATTCCGTGAGCGAACATCAAGACCACGGCTGCTGGCTTGGCGAGGGGATTGGCCTCAAAGCTACCGGCGTGAATGAGGGCGGCAAAGGCGAGGAAGATATAGCCCATATGCATCACCGAAGAGTTGCCGAGCATGGTATCAAGACGCTTTTGGTTGATGGTCACCAAGCCCACCCAAAGGATGTTGCAGAGGAGGAGGACGATGAGCCAGCCGAGCCAGTCCTGCATCCCGGATGAAACCATGGGATAAAGACGAAACAGGCCGTAGAGGCCGAATTTCTTAAGAACTCCGGCGTGGAGCATAGCAACCGGAGCGGGCGCGGAGGCGTAGGCGGGAGCCGCCCAGGAATGGAAAGGGAAGAGAGAGATGAGAACCCCGAAGCCGACGATCAGAAGAGCGGCGATGCCCGTCTGCGCCTCGGGAGCGATGGATGAGGCGAGCAGGTCCTCGAAGAGCCAGGTCTCAGATCCGCTGGCGGAGACGAGCCAGATCAACCCAGCGAGAAGAACAATGGAGCCGAGGGCCAGATAGATCGTGACCTTCCAGGCGGCTTCCTTGCGCTCTCCGGAACCCAGCATTCCGATCATGAGGAAGGTCGGGATGAGCGCGAGCTCGTGGAAGGCGTAGAAGAAGAAGAGGTCAGTTGAGAGGAATGCTCCCAGGGCACCGGCCCCGATGAAAAGGATGGAGGAATACCAAAGCTTCTCGCGACCCTCCGGGCATTTTCCGGACATGACTGCCGTGAAGAGGACAATCACACTCAGAATGACCATGATGAGGCTCATGCCATCATAGAAGCCCAGCGCGAGGTGGATGCTTGGCTTGCTCAGGACTTCCCATGAGATGGTCCAAACCTCGTGTTTCCAGGAGAAGACCGAACCAAGTCCGATGATGAGGTTGACCAATGCAGCTATCGTTGCAATGGACTTGGCCTTGCCGACCATGAGGATGGCGACGGCGGCGAGAATTGGGATGAGAATGAGGAGAAGGCTCATGAAACAAAGACCGTAAGATAAATTACCAAGAGAACACCGAGGCTGAAGAGAACTGCATAGCCTTGGAGATTGCCGGACTGGAGTCGTCCGAAAAGTCGACCGAAACCGCCGGCAGCGCGGGTGAATCCTCCCACGATGAGGCCGTTAATGATGAGCTCATCGAAGAAGTGGACGAAGGCTGCCACAGAGTCTTGGCCGTAAGAGACGAGTTTGGCATATGCCTCATCAATGTAGAACTTGTTCCGGAAGACCTTGAAGATTGCTTTTTCAGCGAGTGGATCTTCTTTGACGTTCCAATAGAGCTTGAAGGCGAGGAAGGCCCCGATCAAGACTGCAGAGATTGAGGCGATGAAGGCCGGTGCTGTCGGGTGGAACTCAAAGGGTTTGTAGAGAGGAGAAATGTTGCCACCAATGGGCTCATAACCAGAAATGAGGGCCATCAAGGCGAGGGCGCACAATGGAATCCACATTAGAGGGCCGACCTCTTTGGCTTTTTTCGAGCTATCGCTTCGTGACTCGCTAAGAAAGGCAATGAAGAAAAGTCGGAACATATAGAAGGTCGTTAGAAAGGCCACGAGAGCGGCGACGCCGAAGAGAGCCCATTGGCCACTGTGGGCTGCTGACTCCAAAATATGTTCTTTGGACAAGAAGCCGGATGTGCCGGGAACTCCGCAGAGGGCGAGAGTCCCGAGTCCAAACGTGTAAAAAGTAATGGGCATCGTCTTCTTGAGACCGCCCATTTTCCAAATGTTCTGCTCGTGGTGGCAGGCGAAGATGACGGCGCCGGAACCAAGGAAGAGAAGTGCCTTAAACCATGCATGGGTGAAGAGGTGGAACATTCCTGCCTCCGGGTCGAGCAGGCCGACAGCCATGACCATGTAGCCGAGCTGGGATAGGGTGGAGTAAGCGAGGATCTTCTTAATGTCATCCTGCTGGGTCGCCATGAGCGCAGCGAGAAGCGAAGTGATCCCACCAATCCAGGCAATGGTGAGACTCGAAAACTCAGGAACAATCGAACCGAGGTCAGCAACATCGGGAGTAAGCGAAGTGAAAAATCTCGCCATCATGAAGACACCGGCGGCAACCATGGTGGCGGCGTGAATGAGGGCGGAAACTGGTGTCGGACCCTCCATGGCATCGGGAAGCCAGACGTGAAGAGGGGCTTGAGCTGACTTGCCCATGGCGCCGGCGAAGATGCACAGGATGGCGACGCCTAGGAAGAATACAGAGTATTCAGGTCTTGCGGCGAGACCTGCTGCAATTTCCGAAAAGGTGAAGGTGCCGGCGATGCCCCAAAGCATGAGGATGCCGATCATGAAGCCGAAGTCTCCGATTCGGTTGGTGAGAAAGGCCTTCTTGGCCGCATCGGCCGCGGTGTCCTTTTGATACCAATGTCCGATCAGGAGGTAGGAGCTGAGTCCCACCAGTTCCCAGAACATGAACATCATGATGAAGTTGGATGCCAGCACGATGCCGGTCATCGAAAACATGAAGAGCGAAAGCCCGCAAAAGTAGCGTGCCAACGCCGAGTCTTCCTTCATGTAAGCCAGCGAGAAGAGATGGACCAGGAAGCCAACGCCGGTGACGATGAGCAGCATGCCTCTCGCGAGAGAGTCCAGTTCGATGCCGACTTCTACCTTGAAGCCGCCGATGTTCACCCAATCAAAGTGGTTGCTGAGATTTTCGCCCTTGGAGACCAGTAAAATAGTGAAAATCAAGGCGACGGCAGCGGAAAACGTCGAGACGAGCGCGGCGATCGATTGTTTTCTTTTCAATCCGAGATGGATCAAAGCTGCCGTGAGCAGGGGGAGGCCCAGGATGAGCCAGGGGATGGATTCCATGATAAGACAGAGTTCAGAGAGTTAGCCGCGCATCGAGGTGAGATCCTCGACATTGATGGTTTGGCGGGCCCGGTAGAGTGCTACGATGATGGCGAGTCCGACGGCGACCTCCGCCGCCGCGACCGTGATGATGAAGAAAACGAAGACTTGTCCATTGTAATCAGGAAGACCGTCCTTGAGATGAAATCGGGAGAAGGCCACAAGCGTCAGGCTGGCCGCGGCGAGCATGAGTTCGAGGCACATGAAAATGACGATGATGTTCCGTCGCAAGATCACACCCGCGAGACCAATCGCGAAGAGGAGACCTGAAACAAAAAGGAATTCGTTGAGAGAAGCCATGAGAAATACGTGAGTTCGTTAGGATTCGGAAGGAGCTTGTTTGTGCGTTCGTTTCGAAAGGACAACGACGCCAATCGTTGCAACGAGGAGGAGAGCACCCATGACCTGGAGAGGAAAGTTGTAGCTCTTGAAGATGGTGTGTCCAATGAGGTTGGTGTCAGGGAGCTTGGGGCTCTTTTCGTGAGTCAGGCTCTTGTAGATCGCTGACTGTTCGGATCGCGGAAGCGCTTTGCCATCGTCATCGTTACGGACGAACTTTTCAGCTGAAACCTTCATGGACGCCACATCGATCTCTTCGAATTCCGCTTCTTCACCCTGGTGACCGGCCTGAATCACGCCGAGGATCTGTGCGAGGAGCAGGAGAGGAATGATGATGCCGGCGAGAACCGAAGATGAGCGGAATTTAACCGTCTCTTCATCGTTCAAGTCCAGGAGCATGATGATGAAGATGAAGAGAACCATGATGGCTCCTGCGTAGACAAGAATCTGAACGATGCCGACAAAGTAGGCATTCAGACCGATGAAGAGACCGGCCAAGCCGACGAAGGAAAGGACCATCGCAAGTGCGCTGGAGACCGGGTTGCGCAAAGCAACCAGAAGGACGCCGCCGGCGACCGAGAGAAAGGCAAAAAGGTAGAAAGCAAGGGTGTCCATGTCGAGTTACTTAAGGTCGTTCCACTTGTTGACGAGGCCGACGCGCTTACCGCCGATTTCGTAGAGTCGTTTCTTATCGTGGACCATCTCACTCCGTTCGGTGCCGGTGATGACATAGTCAGGACGAAGATAGATGGCCTGCTCCGGGCAGACTTCCTCACACATTCCGCAGTAGATACAGCGGATCATGTCGATATCGAATTCCTTCGGGCGCTTTTCCACCTTGGCCCACTCGTCGTTCGAGGGGATTTCGCCCGGCGTGATTTTGATGGCCTTGGGAGGGCAAATGAACTCGCAAAGCTGGCAGGAGACACAGCGTTCACGGTCCAGTTCGTCGGTTACCAGGGCGGGAGCTCCACGATAATACTCGGGAAGTTGGTCATCCCACTTCTGCTCGGGATATTGCATCGTGATGCCCATCCCCGAGGAATTGAGGGCTTCCGCGCCGGTCGATTTTCCGAGCAATGATTTGAAAGCGTGCCGGAGGGTAATCACCATGCCCTTGAAGATGGAGCCGAAGTAGACCTTCTCTCCAGCGGTGAGCTTGGGACGTTCAACTTTGATGATAGCCATGGAATGGAAGTGCGGTTGGAAAGAGGGATTTAGACTGCAGTAGCCGAGGGTTTCTCAGTGGCGCCTTTGGCGACCTTGATCAGGAGGATAGTCACGACGGTAAGAAGGATAAATCCAATCAAAACACCGGTCAGGCCGATGCTTGGATAAGCAATGACAAGTGCGGCCAGAAAGACATTGATGAGCGCGGCTTCGAAGAAAACGATCCAGCCCAGATTCATCAACTGATCGTATCTGAAACGAGGGACGGTCCAGCGGACCAAGACGAAGAAGAGGATGAAGAAGGTGACCTTTCCGAGGAAGACTCCGATGTGGAGAAGGCTTACCCACCAGGCTCCGGCGGGGAGAAGGTTGTCAATTCCGAAGCCGATGGACCACCCACCGAGGAAGAGAGTCACAATGAGGGCCGAGCCAACGACCATCGCAGCGTATTCTCCCATGAAGAAGAGAGCGAATTTCATCGAGGAATATTCGGTGTGGTATCCGCCCACCAGCTCGGTTTCACATTCGGGAAGATCGAAAGGCATCCGGTTGGTCTCGGCGAAAATCGAAGTCGTGAAGATGACGAACGAGATGACGATGGGAACCATGAGAAGCAATCGCTGAATAGCGGATTGCGGGTCGTCCCAATATCCTGAGGAGACAATGAAGCCGCCATCATTCCAGAGTGGAAGAAGCAGCCAGCCGTTGGCGACTTGTTCCTCAACAATGTGTCCAAGATTCAAGGTTCCGAAGAACATCAAAACGGGGATGACGGAGAGGCCGAGCGCGATTTCGTAAGAAATCATTTGGGCGCATGCACGAACACCTCCAAAGAAAGGGTATTTCGAGTTGGAGGCCCAACCGGCCAGGGTGATGCCATAAACGGAGAGAGATGCGATGGCGAAGATGAAGAGGGGACCGACACTCAGATCAGCAATTGCCATCGGGATGAAAGTGCCACCGATTTCCATGGGACTTCCGAATGGGATGACCGCCATTGTCAGAAGAGCGGGGACCACGACCAAGACAGGAGCGAGCCAGAAGAAGAACTTCCGGACATAAGAGGGAGTGAAATCCTCCTTCAGAATAAATTTCAGACCATCTGCCACTGGCTGGGTGAGACCGCCGATCGGGAGAGCGAGGTCTTTCTTGAAACCCAGGATCGAGAGGGGAATCATGGTCCGGTTTGGGCCCACCCGGTCTTGGATGATTGCCGAAAATCGGCGCTCGAAAATCACGCAGATACTCACGAAAGTCATCGTGATTCCAATGAAAGCGGCAATTTTGATGGCCGCTGCAATAAGAAGAGTGGTGTCCATTTGGAAGGAATTCGTGAAAGTTGCTATCCGACGACTTGACCGGACTCGACCCGGGCTTTTTCCTGCTCGAGGAGCGGAATGGTGACGCCGGTTTCAGTGATTTGGACGCCGAGGTCGCCGATTGAGCCAAAGGTTTGTCCCTTGAAGGCTTCGATTTCGGAGGCAAGAGAGTTGAGAATCTTATCCACGGAGGCCGGTGTCTCGTATTCCTGATCCAATTGAGCAAGGAGAGCGGCCAGGGATTCCCAGTCATCGCGGGTTTCGCCCGGAGCGATCACCGCTTGGTTGGTACGTTGCAGTCGACCGGTCACATTAACATAAGTGGCTCGCTTTTCTGCGAACCCAACCGATGGAAGGACCACCTTGGCATGAGTCGCCGTAGGATTGGCGTGAGTGTGACTCGAAACAAGATGGGAGAGTTTCTCGAGGTCCTCGGCTTTGAAGCCTGCTTCAGCGAGGAGGTCCTCCTGCAGCACGATGAGGGATTTAATTTTGCCGGAAGCAACCCCTTCGCGAATGGCATCAATCTTGGCCGCCGGATCATCGGTTCCCCAAATCAAGGAAGCTCCGGTCGTGTTCGGGTTGCGATCCGCTGAGATGAGTTTGCCATCGGATTCCTCGAGACGAGGCACGATGGTGAGCAAATCTGTGCCGAGGGCCTCTGCGATCTTCTTGGTGAGATAGAGTTCCTCGTTGCTCATCCGCCCGGAGGCAATGATGGCAACTTCGTTGGGTTGGCACATTCCCAAGCCTTCGGCGGCCTTGGCGGTGGCTTCCATCCAGCTGGTCCCAACGTGCTTGCCGTCTTTTTGAACAAGAGGGCTGGTGAGGCGATCGTCGGTTTGGAGAGTGTTGAAAGCGAGACGATGACTATCCGGCATCCACGCTGAGTTGACGTCGTCGTTTTGTCGTGGGGTGACCCGGAAGATTTCATTGCCGCGGGTCCAGATGACCGTGTTGGCTCCCGTGCCGCAGTTGGTATCGATGCTCTTGGTTTCCTTGAGAAACCAAACGCGCATTTGGAAACGGAAGTCGTTCGAAGTCAGAGCTCCAACAGGGCAAATATCCGCCGTGTTGAGAGAGTAGTTATTATCGAGGCGATAGCCGGGATGCACCGTGACCGAAGTGTTTGTGCCGCGTTGGGAGAAACCAAGAACGGGATCATCGGCAACCTCGTCCATGAAGCGGATACAGCGGCTGCACATAATGCAACGCTCGTCGTCGAGGCGGATGTTTTTACCGATGTCGACGTTTTTAGGTTTCTTGATCTTGGTTTCCTTGAAGCGGGATTGACCGCGACCGTGTTCGACCGAAAATTCCTGGAGCTTACATTCGCCGGCCTGATCGCAGATGGGGCAATCGAGAGGGTGGTTGATGAGGAGGAACTCCATCACGCCCTCGCGGGTTGTCTCAACGAGGTCACCGGTGGTCCGGATTCCCATATTCTCAGCCACGGTGTTTGCGCAAGCAATGACGGGGCGGGGCATCCAGCCGATCTTCTGGAAACCATCGTCGCCATATTCTGGTGCGGCTCCGGGAGCTGGGCGGGGTGGCATCCCCATTTGAACAAGACACATCCGGCAATTGCCGGGCGAGGAAAGCTTTGGGTGATAACAGTAGTGAGGGACCTCCGTGCCCACCATTTTGGCGGCTTCGATCATCCGGGTCCCGCGTGGGACCTGGATCCACTTGCCGTCGATTTGCACGTTGACCATGCCCTTTTCGGCGGCCAGATCTTTTGGAAGCTGCTTTTCAGCCGTTGCGGTATTTGCCGGGGCATCTTCGCTCATCGTGTTTTCGCGCGGTTACAGTTGGTTGAACCAAGACCCATTTCAGGCCCTGCACGGCGGGACTATGCAAGCGGACTTACGGTCCGTAAAGCGACTTTGTGAAATATTTCACAAAGTCCTCTCATGATTCGGAATCGTCCGATTCCAAAAGAATCAATCTACTTCCTTGGAACCTCCTCTAACAGGAGAGATGTCGCCAGATCCGAGGGCGCAACGACAGGCTCCTTTGGCGGGAGCTTGCTGATATCACCATAGCGCTTTTCGATCACCTTCCGGACCACCGGCTTGTCCAGAAAGTAGGATTTGAAAGTTTTGGGTTCGCACAATTTGAGTCCGGTGGATTTCTCATAGACTTTCCAAACCAGTTCCGAGCAGTAGAGATTCTCATCGTCCCATTGGAAAAGCGGATCGTAGTCTTTTCCGATCTGCTTCTTTCCCCAGGTCAAGGCCTTCTCAAGGGCCGGGACATTAATTTTGCTGGTGTCCTTCAACCTGCGGGCGTGGAAAATATTCGATCTCCTGCGAAACTGGCTCAAGGTCACCACAGAGACTGGTTGAACCGCCTCAAGCACGTAAAGTGTGCCATTCTGCTCAAAAACGACCCCGCAATGCGTGAATTTCGAACCGGTCGCAGCTTCGACCGCCTCACCCTGCTCTCCGCCCGTGTATTGGAAAACGATGTCTCCCGTTTGAAGACGTTCGTAGGCCGGGCCTTGTTTCTTAAAAGCAAATAAACCTCCGAGAGCAGTACCGGAAATCAAGAGGAGGAGAAGGAGGTATTCACGCATGCTGTTTTTATATCATGTGTCGGACCCAGTCTGAACATCGAATCTCCCAATGTTGGGACTGGAGGAATTGAACGCAAAAGAATCACTTTCTTCTTGATCGATTCGTCGAGTCCCCATATCTCCCCGCCGTTGCCACGCTGAAAGGCGAGGTGGTCCACGAACAACTTACATGGGTAGGTGGCCGAGTGGTTAAAGGCGGCAGACTGTAAATCTGCTCACGTATGTGTACGCTGGTTCGAATCCAGCCCTGCCCACCAGCTTTCCGAGAGGGAGTTACGAGAAATCGTGACTCCCTTTCTTTTTTCTCCGAAACTTAGGATGGGCGTTTTCATTAGTCCTAAATTGGCTCGTTTTGGCGTATTCTGTCTCCATCGAAAATTTTTTCGAGAAGACGTGAAGAGGTGCATTTTTCGAATGAGCACCGGATTTGGCGGACAAGCCTGATTTTGGAGAACTGAAATCTGAGATCGATCCGGCAAGATTGGGATATGGGACGACGGACATTTGTCTCCAAAACGACGCCTACGGAAAAGTCCACCCCGGAAAACACATCATCCGAGTTGAGTAACGAAAAGCGCGGTGAGACCCCCATCCGAGCCGGGGCCTATCAAAGCCCCTCCTGGCAGACCGAAGAGAACTGGCCCCTCTGGGGCAAGCACCGCTACCAAAACATTCCTGTCGGGGTCTGATCAAAACTGGACGGTAATTTTTCGTTCAAAACTGGAATAGTT
>CAJXVQ010000187.1 GCA_913060685.1 uncultured Verrucomicrobiales bacterium | reverse complement strand
TCTACACAGAGTAGATCGTCGGCAGCGTCAGATGTGTATAAGAGACAGTTTCTGAAGAGCCGAATCGATTTCCTCCGGGACCACTGATCGGCACCATTGCAAGGGCCTGGATCGCTTCTTCGTGGCCCTTTTTGATACCCATCTGGAAAAGCTTGCTTACGATTTCCTCGCGAGATTTTTCATCGAGATAGTGGTCGGCGAAAGTGATAGCTGCGGAGAATTCTTGAATAGCGTGTTTCAAGATGAGCTCTTTGATGAGGTTATTCCGGGTAGCATCGGGGAAGGCGGACTCGATCATTTCAACGCTGCTTTTGAAATCGATTTTCGCCATCTTGTTCAGAATTTCTTTGATCGTTTTTTGATCCGTGTAGATGAGTCCCTTGTAGGGATCGGTTACCTCAAGCAGAGCTGAAATGACGTCGATACTCTCTGCGAGTGAGAGAGTGGTGAGTTTGTTCTCAAGGTCGCTGGATTCCATGCCTTGCCATTCCGCGACATTAATTGAGCTGGATGTGGGTTCGCGATGATCCTTCAGAGTACGGGTCGAGAGAGGCGTTTGTTTGTGGGCCTCTTCCCCGGCCTCTGGCTCATTGGGACGAAAATGGACGGCCAATCCTCCAAGAATGAGTCCGAGGATGAATGTTGAAAGCGCGAGCTTCATGGTGGGAGGAGCCTATCGGGATTCGGGTTGAATAAAACCGGTAGCTAGCTCCGTGCGAAGCGCTTTCCAGTCAAGAGAATACGCAGAACTTTGCAAAGCCTTAGCCGCCCGTAACAAGGCACTGATGCGCTGGCGTTCGTCTTCGCGTCGGCCATTCACCGTTGACAGCCGCATCGTTGAAAATATTGATTGTCTGGCACCTTGGTATGCTATCGCGCCAAAGTGACCCGCGTGGCTTCCTGATCGGGCTTAGGCTTAGCTTGGTCAAGGGCATGGAACCTTCTGCTCATCTGCGCTGTGACGAGTTCCATGGCTCGCTCCATTCCACCGGAGGAGTAACGGCCGAGCTGGATATCGACGAGTCGCTTCGCGTCCGCAGTGAGATCATTGGAGGGA
The DNA here is from genome assembly GCA_913060685.1 of uncultured Verrucomicrobiales bacterium. GTDB lineage: Bacteria > Verrucomicrobiota > Verrucomicrobiia > Verrucomicrobiales > Akkermansiaceae > SW10. The sequence continues at coordinate 10,122 of CAJXVQ010000187.1, read as the reverse complement.
GCATCGGGTTGATTGAGAAGCGCCATGAGTCGGGCTTCCTTGTCCCGGCTGATGAGTTCGAGCCTTGCCACGAAAACGCGATCGATCTTGGTCGGCTTTGGGGTGATCTCGAGCGGCACCATGTTGTCGGCGAAGGCTTGTGGCAGAACTGCGAGCACGCGGGTGCCCGGTTCGGTGAACCAGAGGTCGTCCCAGGTCGCAACCATGGCGGCGGCTTCGTGCGGCGTGAGGCCTTCGTCGGTCAGGGTCGCGATCATGGCGGAGCGGAGTTCCCCGGCCACTTCGGAGACAGATTGACTTGGTTCCGGAAAGATGAGGCTTTGCTTATTCACCATTCCCTTCGCCACCCGATCGTATTTCGCTGTCGCGAGATCAGTCACAGTGACCCACGAGCTTTTGCCATCGCGGACGCGAAGTGCGAAGAGCTTGGGGACGGTCGCTTTGTCGGCATTGCGGAGGGTATACTTGTTGGGATCCTTTAAATCCTGCCGGGCATAGATGCCGAAGCGGCCCGGGTTGCCGGCGCCGCGGTAGAAGATGAAGTGGTCGACCGGCTCGACGGTGGGCAACATGTGGTGCTTCGGGTCGACCTTCCTTAGGGTGTTGTACATTTCGAGGGCATTGGGATGCTCCTGTCCCCGGAATAACCAGGCATCGGGAACGGCGCGGGCGGCGGCGTAGTGACGGCCGCGCGGACCGTCAGCGGCCGGGACTTTTTTGAGCTCGGGCGAGTCGGGCGGGAACAAGGTGCCGCGCCACACCGTTTGCAAGGGGTTCGAATGATAGGCCGGGGGGAAAATCTCGGTAATGCGGCCGTCCTTGAGAGTTGCACTCACGGTGATGTCGATGGCCTTGTCACTCTCCGGGTAGAAGTAGAGCACGGGGGTCTCCATTCGCACGAGGTCGAGATCACTGATGATGCCGGCTTTGCTCAGAGCCCCCGCCTTGCTGACGAAGGCAGGCAGGTCGACGATGTCTTTCGGGGCCTGATACCATGCGACCGGCTTACCGTCGGATCCCTGAAGGACGGTAAAGGTTCCCCATTCGTGGACCGTCATCGGGACACTGCTACGCTGAACCTCCCCTACGACGAGATCAGCGATCTCGGTGCCGACCTTCACTGATAACTCGGCACCACCGAAGTCCGTGTTCTGATAGAAGCGGGCTTGCAGGCTTTCGTCTGAAGCTTCGCTGGGATCCCCCGTCCTGCCGTCGACCACCTTGATCGAGCTGATGCGGTTGTTCCAGTTTTGCCCCTTGAGTGCCTCGAGGAGGTTGGGAAATTGACCGGTCGAGTCCGCTTCGACACCGCTGCCGCTTAGGACGATGCTGGCGCCCTCGAACTGGCCATGTTCGTATGCGATAATGCGAACGTTGGCTCCAAGTTTGACCCCGGAAATTTGATCGTTCCAGTCCGGCATTGGGGCGGCCGTTTCAGCCAATGCGGGTGCGATCCCGGCGGTGATGGAGGCGAGTCCTGCGCCGGCCATGAGTGCTCGTAATTGTGACGGTTTCATAGTTCTTATTTTGTTTTTCATTTTCCTAATTTTTCCTCGAAGAGCTTGGCGCTCTGATGGCCGTTTTCCGCAGTCACTCCCTCGATGGGAAGAGGGAGGATGGCGGGGCCCCCGGCGTGCGCGCCGCCGATGATTCCGGGTTGCAAGGCGAGAGTTGCGATGTCTGCTTCCAACTTCTTAGAAGGTTTCATTTTCATTGGTTTGCTTCCTTCATTACTTCGATCAGACACTTTAAAGTGTAAACGACTCGAGCCGCACTGTGTGTAAAATGAATGTAAAGCGCGCCCAACATCTCTCCGTGGCAGCTGCTCAATATCGGGCTGAGGATGCCGACAGTATCACCGCCCTTGTGACAGGCGATATCCGTGGTTCCTGATGAAATATCGTAGGGGTGATAGAGGCGGCCGTTGGCAGTATGGGCGGCGGGTGTCACGCTGACAGCTCCGAATCCGTCATTTAGGGTTGAGGCAAAAGTCGCATTCGCAACGCCCCCGGATCCCACAAGCAAGGTTAAACGAAAAGTGCTTTCCACAGATCGGGAAAGGGTAAAAGTATTGTTGGCGTCATTACCACCGACACCAGCAAGAAGCGGGGTGTTGGTCAGAAAGTTTGCTGCAGCGGGGTCTTACCTTTGTTGTCCCTTTATTTCAGAGAGCGGATGTAGGTGAAGAGGTCGGCAACTTGTGCGGGGGAGAGGTGGTCAATGAGGCCCTCGGGCATGAGGGAAGATTTTGTGACCTTGTGTTGCGCGACATTGGTGCGGGGGATGACTTGGATGGCGGTGCCGACGGGTTGGATGCTGAGGCTTTCCTTGCTTTCTCCGACGAGTGAGCCGCTGATTTTTCCGCCGTCCTTGAGGATGATGTCGTGGCGGTAGTAGCCGCTTTCCATCTGGGCGTTCGGGGTGAGGATGTTGTGGAGGAGGGCATCAGTGGACATGGCTCCCGCTCCGGAGAGGTCCGGGCCGATGATGCCGCCGGTGGCGCCGACCTTGTGGCAGGCGAGGCAGGTGATGAAGAGGGTTTTTCCTTTTTGGGCGTCGCCTTCCTTGTCGGCAAGGGCGAGGAATTTGGCAAATTTTTCGCGGGCTGCTTTGGCAACTTGTGGCGTGACGAGAGTGGGGGAGTCGTCGGAGAGTTGGACGGCAGCTTTGCCCCGGAGTTTGAGGTTTTCTGAATCGCCGGAGAATCTGTGGATGAGAGATTTGGGAATCGCTTCGGTGAATTCGGTTTGGAAGTCGGAGCGGATTTCGTCGGGGGTCCTCTCGCGGCTCCAAATGCGGTATTCGCGGATTTGGTAGGCTGATCCCTTCGCGGTGTTCGATTGTCCGATCTTGAGGTCGACGAGGTCGCTTTTGAAGGGTTTTGAATTATCGGTGTCGAGAACGCCATCGAGGTAGATTTTCATCTTACCTTTTTCGTCGCGCGTGATGGCGCAGTGGGTCCAGAGGTTTGCGACCATGGGGCGGGTGGCGAAAATGAGATCGCCGATAGTGGAACCGCCGTAGACCCGGAGGGTGCTGCCGTAGAAGTTGATGTCGGGGCCACTTTTTCCGCTGCCGAGGAGGGAGTCGTTGTTGTCGATTCCGGGGGCGAGTTTGATCCAGGTTTCGATTGTGAAGGGGCCCTTCAAGGTAATGGCTTGGTCGATGGCATCGGCTGGGTTACCGGTGAGTTGGATGACAGGTTGGAGAAGTCCCGGTGAATTTTTGAGGAGGACTTTGACGTCCGCATGGCTCGCTCCTAGGACGGCAAGGATACTGCCGAGGGCGTCAGCGGTGAGACCTTTGAACTGTCCAGCGGAAGCGGCTTGGGCGAGAGCGAGGGCTTTTTCTTTTTGGGAGGTGAGGCCGTGGATGGCGAGCTGGCGAAGGTCACCGGGGAGGGTGTCCCATTCTTTGGAGAAGAAGGGAACGATGCGTGGGTCCTTGAGCGAAGCGAGGGAAATGAGGGCCTCTCGTTTGAGGGCGGGATCGGACGCGCGGTAGTGCTTTTCGAAGAAGGAGCGGTCGGTGGAGCCGAGTTCACGAAGAGCAGTGATAACGCTAAGAGTATCGGCTTGCGAACGTTCGGTTGAGTTCAGCCAATCGAGGATTGGGGTTTCGAGTTCCTTGAGGCGAAACTTGGCGGCGAGGCGAATGATGAGGCTCTGGTTTTCGGGAGAGGCTTTGGGGAAGAGTTCGAGGGAGGCCTTGCCCACCAGTGCTGAGAGAGAGGGATCGGCGGCGAGGCTTGGGTCGATGTTCTCGAAGGATTTGAGAAGGGAGATTTGCTGCCTGGGATTGGCGAGGATGCCAGCGAGGGCGGCGGTGACTTCCGGCTGGTTGAGCTGGCTACCCAGGAGGGCGAGTTCGCCGGAGCTGAGGGGACGGCCGAGGCGGGGAACTGCTTTGGCGAGCTGGGAGGCGGCGACCTTGGGTTCGAGTGATTGGATGGCGAGGAGGAACTGCTCGGAGGAGAGATCCTTGACGGCATCGCTTTCGAGCATTTTTTGTGTCGCAGGGCGATGAGTCTCCATGGCCCAGCGGGCGAGGTAGCGCTCAAAGGTGCGGTCGTAGGTGTCCCATCCACCGGTGTTGAGAGGCGCATTTCCAAGGCGAGCGGCGAGGGCCATCATGGCCGGGGTCGGGGACTTGTGGTAACGCAGGGCATTGGCTAAGGCAGAGCGGATGCGGCGATGGTCGGTGGGCGCGTCCTTGGTGATGGCGAGGAAGTCTGCTTCGGGAAGGCTGATTTCTCCGGCGATGCGGATGGCTTGGTAGCGGAGGGAAGGATGCGTGTCTTTGGCGAGGTTGCCGAGGATCGCGGGGGTGACTTCGCCCATTCCTTCGAGGGCCCAGAGGGCGGCGCATCGACGGGAGATTGTAGCCTTGGAATCGGTGGTGGTTTTTGAGAGGAGGGGAATGATGGTCTTGTCCTGTCGGTCGGAAAGTTCGTGCCAGGCAAGACGGGAGAGAAGGGCATTGGGGCCGCCGAGGTAAGTGGCGACTTCTTTCGAAGAGAGCTTGGTGAGGTTGGGAGGAGCGGTCGACTTTTGGCTGTGATGACGGATGCGCCAGATGCGCCCGCGCTTTTTGTCGCGGTCGGGATGACTGCGTGGGACCTCGTTGTGGGAGATGATTTTGTTGTACCAGTCGACGACATAGAGACAACCGTCGGGGCCGAAGTGGGCGGCAATGGGGCGGAACCATTTGTCTCCGGAGAGGAGGAAGTCGTCCTGTTTCTGGTAGGAGTATTGTCCTTTGTCGTTCGTGGTGACCGTCATGATCTGGAGACGGTTTGTGATGGGATTGACGACGATGAAAACCTCGCCGTCGTAGCCCAGTTGGAAGGGGCTGTTTTCATCATCGACGAGCGCGAGTCCGCTTAGTCCAGTGCCGCCCATTTTAAGGCCGTTGGTGGAGGGGTGAATTTGGGGGGCGTAGGAACGGAGTTTTTCCTGGGAGCCGGTGGGGTAGTGGGCGCCTGGTTCGAATTCGGTGATGGGGACACTGAGGTCGTTGGCTTCCTGAAGGAAAACGCGGCCATCGCGGGTCTGGGAAAAGCCCCAGATGTTGTTGGGGCCATGGGCGAGGATGTCGAAGTCGGAGCCATCGGGTCGCATGCGGGCGAGCTTGCAGTGGTTGAAGCTGACGCTGGTTTCTCCGTTGGCGAAGGGTTTGTTGTCGGGGCGATGAACGGTTGAGCTGTTGAAAAGACCCTGGGCGAGGGAAACCCAGCCTCCGGGCATGCGCTCGAACTGGTGAGGGAAAAGGTGTGAATCCTGAACGCCAAAACCGGTGAGGACCGGGTCGAAGCCATCTGCCTTGCCGTCGTTGTTGGTGTCGTGGTAGTGACGGATTTCGTGACCGTATTGAATGAGGGCTCCATCTTTCCAAGGGAGGATGCCGAGTGGGATGACGAGGCCCTCGGCAAAGACGCGAGGCTTGTGTGGTCCGGGTCCGTAGGGATTGTCGAAGACAAGAGCTTGGTCCGTTCCGCCTTTTGCGAAGAGGGCTTCCGCGGCTTCCTTGCTTTCGTTGGCATCGACGGGGTATTCACGCGCGGTGGTGGTCCACATGCGGCCCGCGGCATCCCAGACGACGGTAATGGGTTTACTGACTCCTTCTTCTTCACTTGCGACAAGCTCGGCGGTGAATCCGGGGGCGATTTGGAAGGTTGATCTTTCCTCTTCGGGAGTGAGCGGGCTGGGCTTGTTGGTCGCTTTAGTCTCCCAATGGAGGGCTCCGGGAGTGGGGGCGAGTTCCTTGATGGTGATGTTCTTCAGGTGAACTTCGAACGTTCCACCTCCGTGAGCCTGGAAGCCGATGAGTCCGTTCTGAGCAATGCCGGGAGCACGTTCAATGAAGTCGAGAGCAGGGACGCCATTGATCCATGAGCGGATGCGGGAACCTTCGCAGAGGATGCGGTAGTGATTCCAATCCCAATCTTTTGTGACCTTGCCGAGGGCCTCGGGGTTGACCGGTTCAGCGATGACCCGGTTGCGGCGCGATTCGTCGTAAATTTTCCCCCACCAGTCGATGCCGGCATCGACCTGGTAGCCTTTCATTTCGTGACTTTTTGGAAGGCGGATGCTGCGGACTTGGATCCCGGAGTTCTGGAAACCGGTGCCTTTTTCGACTTTGATATCGAATTCGAGTTCGAAGTTCTCGTAGCTCTTATCAGTCGCGAGAAAAGTATTGTGGGTGACTTTGTTTTTCATGGAGCCCCCGACGATCATGTTATCGCGAGTGGTCCACCATTTTTCGTCACCCTTGCTGACGTTCCAGCCAGCGAGTGTTTTACCGTCGAAGAGTGAGATTTTCCCGGCATGGCTGAGGCCGGTGAGAAGGAAGAGCAGCGTGAGAATTTTCATGACAGGTCTGAAGAGGAGATTGCTTCCCTTCATACGGCCTGTCAGGGGCTTTTATGCCACAAGTGCATACGGGGAATCCACATGAAGTTATTTGCTGGAGCGGAGATACGAAATGAGATCAAGGTAATCCTGATCGCTCATTTCGGTGGTGATTGAATCTGGCATGATTGACTTGCCCTGAATGTATCCTGCTTCTTTGATTTCGACCAAGGGGATGTCGAGCGTGCCGCCGCCCATGAAGGTGAGGGTGAGATTGTCAGCGGTCAGGTTGGAGCGAAACCCTTCGATTTTGGAGCCGTCTTTTTTGATGACCTGGTAGGTGTTGAAGACGCCTTCGGCGGCGGCGTTGGGATCGAGGATTGCAGTGAGGAGGGCTTCGACCGAGCGACCTTGTCCTCCTCCCAGAGCGGGAGCGAAACCACTGGAGCCTTCGGCGGCGTGGCAGGTGGCGCAACGGGCATTGAAGTGGGCTGTTCCTTTTGCAATATCGCCAGGGCTGGAGGTTGTGATGGATTTGGTCAGTGCGTGAATTCGGTCCTGAACTTGTTTTTGTGCGGCGGGGGATTTTTTAGGATGAGTGGCGATGAATTTGTTCCAGCGGGTTTCATCAACGAGGGGCGAAGGTGGAGCGTCACGGTTCAGCGCTTTGTCGACAAGGAGATTGAGGAAGGCGGTTTCGTAGGGGCCGCCGAGAGCGAGGTAGGATCCCTTCCATCCTTTCACTTGTTTTTTGGAAAGCCGGGCTTCGGAGGTTCTTAGGGAGGTGAGAAAGTCGGAGTGCTTCTTTTCGAGGTTATGAGGAGTGTCGCGATAGAAACGGGCGAGTTCGTTTCGGACCCGGAAGGAGGGATCGTTGGCGAGAGGAGTGAGGAGTTGGTGTGTTTTGGCGAGAGGCGGCTGGAGGGTGGAGAGAGTGCGAAGAGTCTCGTAGCGGACATTTGGATTCCTACTGGTAAAAAGTTCACGCCAGAGAGTTTGGTCAAAGTGACCGAGGCTTTCGAGGCACCAGAGGGCGTGAATGCGGAAGCTGTCCGAGCTTTTTGGATTTCGGATGATGGTCATGAGTTCGGGGATGAGGTTCTGAACTTGGCGTTTTGCGACTTGATGCCAGGCGGCCCGCCTTTCCCAGAGGTTTGTGGAAGCGAGGTGGTTCAGGAGTTGGGAGTCGGGTGATTTTTCAAGGTTGGGAGGGGGGGAATGTGATTGTGATTCATGGCGGACGCGCCAGATACGGCCTGAAATTTTGTCACGGGAAGGGTGATCATTTCGAACCTCATTGTGGGAGATAATGCGGTTGTACCAATCGATGAGATAGAGGCAGCCATCGGCTCCGAATTCGAGGGCGATGGGTCGAAACATGAGATCGCTACAAGTGACGAGGTCCTGTTCTTTTTTAAAACGATGGACGCCATTTTTATCGATGGAGTAGGAAACGGTGTTGATGGATCCGGTGATGGGGTTGGCTACGAAGTGAACGTTTTGCCAAGGGGTGGGGAAGCCTCGTGTGGTGTCTTCAGAGATCGCGATTCCGCTGAATCCGGTGCCGCCAAGTTCGAGGCCCTGAGCGGTGGGTGGGTGGTAGAATGAATCCGGGTAGCGGAGGGTGTTGACGAAGGAGGGATAGGTAGCATCTCTCTCGAAGGGTGCGTGGCTGTAGCCGAAGTCATTGGCTTCGTGGATGAAAGTTTGGCCCTCGCTGTTGGTGGCCCAACACCAGATGTTGTTCATTCCGGCTCCTATGATTTCAAGGCGGGTGCCGTTGGGGCGGATGCGGGCGATGAGGGAGCGATTGAAAGGTGTTTCATTTCCATCAGCGGTGGTGACGGTGCCGAAGCAAATGCAACCTTGGGAGAAATTGATCCAACCACCGGGGGTACGGGTGAGTTGGTGGACGGTGGTGTGCGTGTCCTGAATGCCGAATCCACTGGCGAGAGTTTTGCGGCGGTCGGCTTTACCATCGCCATCGGTGTCTTCGAGGGAAATGAGATTGGGTCCATGAATCGCGAGGACTTTGCGATCATGTGGTAAAACCGAGACCGGCATCGAGAGATGGTCGGCGAAAATACGGGGCGTGAGGGGGCCTTTGAGATGGGGGTGGTCGAAGACGAGGATTTGATCCGGTCCTTTTTTGGTGAAGGCAGCGGCGTCTTTGTCGAGCGGGTAGGCCCGGGCGGTTTGAGTCCAAAGGCGACCGGCATCATCGAAGGCAATGGAGATTGGTTTGACGGTGCCCTGTTCTTCCGAGGAGACGAGCTCGATGATAAAGCCGGGCGGGAGGGTGAATGAGGCGAGTTGTTTGGTGGGTGAACGGACTTCCGCGTTGATGTCGTTCCCTCCTTTGAGTGGTTTGTCAGAGGCTTTGCGAGCTGGCTTCGCGTTCTTGGGTTTATGCGCGGGGGTGTGCCGGACCTTGAGGAGATCCTCCTTACTACCAGGGTGGAGGACCAGGTAGTCGAGGGCGAACATGTAGGATTTGATCGCGTTGGGGTTGCTCCCTAGCATTTTCACGCCGAGTCGATGAAGGCCTGCTTTGAGAGGGTGGACTTCGCCGAGGGGAATGGTCCCGGAGTGGACGACGCCATTGTGGTAAAGATCGACCGAAGAGGAAATTTTTTGGTCATCAAGATAGAATTCCACGATGCCATAGTCGGCGGCCTTGGTGAGACCGACACCGAGGCGATAGTTGGCTTCTGCCGGGACGCGGAAGGTGAATTCGATCAGGTCATTGGGCTTTCCTTTGGTCCACCAAACATGGCTGTGGTTGCTCCAAACATCTCCGAAGGACCGGAGGTCTTGTGGGCCCACCGATCCAGTGCTCTTAGTGATTTGTAAGGATTCGCCTTCAAGGAGTTGTCCTGTTTTGGGGATGGAGACAGGTTTGGTTTCGGGTGGAGTGTCTGTCTGGATGAAGGCAAAGACGCCTTTCTTGTTTCCGACAACGATATCCGGCTTGCCATCTCCATTGAGATCGCCGGTGGAGATTTGGCGGCCCACACCTGAATTGTCATCGATGAGGTAGGGGATAAGTTCGGTGGTGCCGTCCTTGTGCCGGGTGGTTCGGAACCAATAGAGGACCGCCGGATCATTGGCTCCGGGATCGCGACCGTTGTGCGCGAAGTAACACTTGCCAGTCACGATGTCCTTGATGCCATCGCCATCGATATCGACACAGTCCATGGCGTGGGGTTGGGAGAAGCAAACGCCGTAGGGATTTCCCGCGGGCTTGTCGGTCATCACGATATGTTGCTTGAAGGTGATCGCTCCGTCTTTCTGGATTTGCTCATACCAGGCCATGCCCCAGGAGTGGGCATTGAGGGCGGTGACGACATCGGCGTCGCCATCTCCGTCGATATCGTAGGAGAACATTTGCGCGCCTCCTTGCTTCGGAGCGAAGGCAAACGGATGAAATTTCCACGGAGTCTTGCGGTCCCAGTTTTTCGGTTGCTGCCACCAGCCGCGTTTCTCGAGAATGTCGGGAAGTTTGTCGCCATCAATGTCGCCGGAACCGAGGCCATGAATGAACATTTGAACCCCGCTGTCCTTGGGGGTGATGCGATGAAGGATCCAAGGTTTGGTCGGATCGGGGGCTGGCTCGGAAAGTGTAATGTAGCCACGACTATGAGCGAGCAGTTGCCGGCTCTTGCCCAGGACATTGACATATTGGGGAGATTCATTGCAGATGTGCTCCTGGGCGGGGCAGTGTCTGTCTCTTATACACATCTCCGAGCCCACGAGACCGAGGCTGATCTCG
>CAJXVQ010000186.1 GCA_913060685.1 uncultured Verrucomicrobiales bacterium | reverse complement strand
TCTACACAGAGTAGATCGTCGGCAGCGTCAGATGTGTATAAGAGACAGATTGATGGCCTAATCGTGCAGGATATGGGCGTCTTCAATATTGTGAAGAAGCATTTCCCGACTCTCGGCATCCACGCTTCGACTCAGATGACGACTCACAATGAAGGTCAGATCTTGTTTCTGAAAAAACTTGGAGCCAATCGGGTCAACCTCTCCCGCGAATTGAACCTCCCGGAAATCACGCGCTTAACGGCTCTGGCACATGAGAACAATATTCTCACCGAGGTCTTCGTCCATGGGGCTCTTTGTATCGCGTTCTCCGGACAATGCTATTCGAGCTCGGTCAGCGTGGGGAACTCCGGGAATCGTGGTCGTTGTAGTCAGGCTTGCCGTGATGAATATGAAGTCACGGCGGCCGGCAATAAGTTTCCACTCAATCTCAAAGACAACTCAGCCTATTTTGACCTGCCCGAGTTGGTGGAGGCCAAAGTCGATTCCCTCAAGATCGAGGGACGCATCAAAGGGGCTCACTACGTTTATACCGTCACTGATACTTGGCGAAAGCAGATCAACAGTTTCGTCGACTCAGGAGAGCTGGTTGACGATGATTCCAACCTCCATAGGGTCTTCAATCGGAGCTTTACCAATTCATTCCTGACGGGGAATCTCACCAAGAACATGTTCATTGATAGTCCCAAGGACTACAGTACCAAGAACGCCCTTCAGATCAGTGGAGCGACGACTGAGCAAGAGAGCCAAGTTGTTCAAAAGGATCTCTATAACGATAAGCAGGCGCTGGGTGCCACTCTTGCTGATAAGGTCAAAGACCTTGATGTGAGCAAGGCCGACTTGGTGATCTCGATCAGGGCCGCGCTGGGAGAGAAGCTCACTTTCACGGCCCAGGTGAATGGCGAAGACTTTGTCGTTCATTCAACTTCCCTCCTCCGCCCATCGACCGATTCACCCATTACGGCGTATCTCTTGACGAAGCGCTTAAGAAGTTTCGATAACGAGAGCTATGCCTTAGGCGAGATCGACTTCTCGGATCTCAATGAAGATTTAGGGATTCCTTTTAAAGAACTCACCGCCATGAAAAAGGAACTGGCTTTCTTTCTGAACGGATCGATTGAGCCAGTGCCCCATGCCGAAGTGCCCGCGCTTCCGCAACACCCTAAAGTCGAAGCGTCTTCAAAGCTCTCTCTCCTCATTAGTGATGAAAAAGACGCGCATCTGTGTGACGTCACCAACGCTGACATCTACTTTAAAATTCCAGAGAGCCTGAAAATTGGCTGCGATAAATACAGTGAAATCCTCCTGAGGAATCCAAGGTTTATCCCATGGTTTCCTGCCGTGCTTATCGGTAAGGATTATCTTGAGGCTGTCAGGATATTGGAATTATCAAAGCCAACGGCAATTGTGACTAATAATTCGGGCGTGGCTTACAAGGCTCATGAGATGGGTATAGAGTGGATTGCTGGTCCATTTCTTAATACGACAAACTCTCATGCTCTTGTGACGATGCAGGAGGCCCTTGGTTGCAAAGGTGCTTTCATTTCAAATGAAATCAATCGTAATCAAATACGGAACATTAGACGTCCAAAGAGCTTTAAGCTTCTCTATAGTATCTATCATCCCATTTTGATGATGACGTCTCGCCAATGTTTCTTCCAAAGAACCGTCGGCTGTAAAAAGGCGGCCATTGAAGATAACTGCATGCTGAGTTGCACCAAAGCCACCACGATTACGAATGTGAAGGGAATCTCTTTTGCGGTAGATAAGCAGAAAGGCGGTTACCCTAGCATCTACAATCACGAACAATTCTTGAACCTTGAAGCAGTACGAGATTTTTCTGATCTCTTTGATGAGTTCTTTATTGATCTCACTGACATTGGCTCGGGATCAAAAGAGAAGTTGGATAAAGTAAGGCTGATTCAAGAATTTGAGAAGTTCCTTGCTGATGAGAATCAAACAAAGGAAGTCCTCCATCAGATGGTGGAGATTAAGACAAATGCTCAATACGTGCAGGGTCTCTAATCAAGAATTTCTTGGACAAATCCGTCCACACTTTGAACGAGAGTGAACAGCCTTTTGCTGGTACGCTCTTGGCTACTTTGATGGGGAAGCGACGGTAGGGAGATCATCAACGAAGCCGGCCCGGGTTCTGCGCAGTTCCCCGATTGCTTCGATACGGAACTTTTTCAAGGTCTTCTCCAGACCAGGCTCGTGGGCTTTGTTCACCAATTCATCAGGGTCAGCGATGATGTCGTAGAGTTCTTCGGTCTCGCCCTCAACAAGGTTGCGGATGTATTTGTAGCGGCCCTCGCTGAGCATGACGTACCACGGGATGCCTGGTCCGTGGAAGAGGGCCGGGTCGTCCTTCGACGGGATCTTGTCCGTGGCGGATCCGTAAGTCTTGGCGGTGTGGACGAGCATGGCCGGATGTTTCCAGGACACTGGTCCCTTGGAGAACAGCGGGCTGAGATCGTGACCGTGCATCGGCCACGGCAACTCAAGTCCAGCCTGGGCGAAGAAGGTTGGCGGGATATCGACTCCGCTCACCGGGGAGTCGATGACCCTGCCGGCACAATTCTTCGCGATTGCTTTCGGCGGACGGATGATGAATGGGGCGGCGACCGTCGCGCGGTAGGGGGCGACTTTGGATTTGAATCCCTTCTGCCCCCAGGCGAAGCCCTGGTCCGAGGTGAACACGATCAGGGTGTTCTCATCCTGGCCGCTCTCTTTGAGTGCGATCAGCAGGCGGCCCACACTTTCGTCAATCGCGAGCACGCCCTGGTGGTATTGCCGTACCCAGTCCTTCAGTGATCGGCCGGGCATGTCTTTCATTCCGACCGGGCCAAGATCGCGGACTTTGCGCTCGACCGGTCGGCCATCTTTCCCGGGCTCCCAAAACTCCATCTTTCGGACATACTCGGGTTTTCCTTTTCGGGGCGGGTAGACGTCGGCCGGCGGCGGCACTTCGATTTTCGGGTAGTCATTGAGGTGGCGATCAGCAGGGGTGAATGGGCCGTGGACGGCGCCATAACAGAGCCAGAGATACCATGGCTTGGCCTCGTCTCGACCCTCGCCTTTGATGTAATCGATCGCCCAATCGGTGTAATTGTCGGTCGTGTAACCTTTCGTCATCTTTGGCTTGCCGCCATTTTTGCTGATGAGCTGGTTGTCGTAGTAGTTCGGCGCATTGTCCGGGTGGCGCGGACGGTTCCAGACGATCTGATGATCCCAGTCACGACCGAATCCGGGATCGACGCCGGTGTGCCATTTACCAATGTGAGCGGTGGTGTAGCCTTGTTCCCGAAACACGCTTGGCCAGAAACGGCATTTTTTGGGATCGTAGGCGCTGCCGGGATATTGTCCTTCCATGCGCATTGATTCGATACCGTGCTGGTGGTGCCCGGTGAGCATCGTCGCGCGTGAGGCCATGCACCAGGAGCCGATGTAGGCATTGGCGAAGCGGATTCCCTGCGCGGCGAGTGCGTCAATGTTCGGGGTGTTTACCCAAGGGTAGGCTTCTTGATAGCAGCTGACGGTCCGCGACGACTGGTCGTCGGTGTAGATGAAGAGGATGTTCGGTCGATCTCTGCCAGCCGCGGAGTGGAGGGCGCTGAGAACGAAGAGGGTTACAATCAGGGCTTTCATGCAGTCGGGACTATGGCTGGTTGGGAGTCTCGCTGTCGATCATCAATCCGGTTCCAACTGCAGCTGGCCGGCGCGTGATGGCGTGTTTGTAGGTATTGAGAATGTGATCGTTCGTGCGCAGACAAGAGATCGTGCGGGCGAGACAACTTTCATCGCCAATTCGCGAGCTTACTACTGACGGCCTGCCAGAAAGTTTCCTTTGAGCTGGGGAGTTTGGGGGAATTGGAGAGGGGAAAAAGGCGGGCCCCATCGAAGCCTCCCTTGTGGTGGCGGTGAATAATGTCATGGACTCGGATGCGATCCGACTGGCCGCAATTTTTGACACCCTTCCTTCCATCGTGCTGATGCTGCTTTATCGGTGTCAATGAAGACGCCATTCTCTCCGTGATCGGGGAGATGGAGGATAACTTTACGCCGTAATGGCTGTCAGTGGGGTGCTCCCGGTTGACTACGAACACTAGCTGTGGTCCAGCATGGCTGCCTCGCCCCCCCGTTTCGGCTATTTCACCTTCATCACCGGCTGCGGTTTCCAGATCCCCTTAGCGACTTCCTTCTTGGGAGCGTAGAGCCGGAGAGCCAGTGCGATTTCTCCCTTTGCCGAAGGGAGCCAGTTGGCTTCCTTGTCCTTCCCTGGCGATTCATGCTGGACGTAGATTGTTAACGACCCGTCCTTTCCGTACTTCATCGGATCACGGCTCCCGAGCGAATAGCGATTGATCGGGTTAGTGACGAGGAAGCTTTCATCATCGTAAAGTGTCACCGACCAGAAGGCGTTGACCGGGGGGATTTGCTCTTTGCTGAAAGTCAGCGTGTAATTATTTTCACCCGTCAGCACCTGTCCCTCTCCATCGTCCCGGGCAACTGGATACAAGGCGTCTTCAACCAGGTTTCTACCGACGGCATAAAACGTCCAGGCCGCCCGATACGGGTATTTCGTACCATATACTGATTCTGCAAGGTATGGACGATGGCAATATCTTCCGCGCTTCCCGTCGTAAAGGTCCGACCGGTGATATTGCCGAGGTTTGATGAAATACGATGCACTCGGAGGCCCTCCGGGGCTTCCCCTTTCCAGTTGGGGCCCACGATGAGGAAATCTCCCCCTTTGCCACCCACCGTTCGCGAGCCCGGTGCCGACGGGACATCGTTCCAAACGTCGAGGAGCATCATGATCCAGTAACGGTCACCCATCGAGATTGAGCAGCCAGCCGGTCAACGCGTCTTCTCCGATGGAGGGGGTCACTTCACCAGGTCCGCCTTCGGGGGCTCCCAGGATTTCATCTTGTTCAGGTCGGGGTGATAGATGCGCATAATGGCGTCGAGGCCCTCCTCGCCGCGGTTGATCGGCAGCCAGTTCTCGGCCGGGACGCCGTCCGGTTGCTCGGCCGCGATATGGATCTCGATCCCGCCCTTCTCGTCGAGCTTGAAGCCCGCGTTCTCGCCGACGCTGTACTTCTTGCCCTCGTTCGGGATGAAGAAGCCGTTTGCGGAGTCGTAGAGAGTCACCGACCAGAAGGCCTGCGCGGGCGGCATTTCGGCCTTCGTCATGCGGAGGACGTAGTCGTTTTTCGCGTTCATCGGCTTGCCGTCGGCCGTGCCGATGCCGGGATAGACGGCCTGGTGGGCAGGGAGCCCGATCGGGCCGTAGGCCGACTGGATCGTCATCGGTGCCAGCGTCATTTCGCCCTTCGGTTTGAAGAGGTCGAGGGTGTAGGGATTGCCCTCCGGGTTGCTCCAGATCGCGAGTGCTTCGGCATGAATCTTGCGGGCCGTCGCGGCGAGTTTTCCGCCGTCGACATTGCCGGCGATCGCGGGGTCGTAGTCCCGGCCCGGCTCCACTCCCAAGGGTTTCAGTGCCGCAAGCACCGCCTGGTCCATCTCATCGTCGGCGTCGAAGGTGGAGTGGTTGACGACGAACTGCATCACCTCGAGGAAGTTGTTCTCGAAGATCCCCTCGTCGGTGCTGAAGGCCGGAAAATCGATCTTGGTGACCGGCTTTTTCGGCTTGCCCTGGAATTCGGCCAGGCTCTGCAGCGTGACCCCGTTCATGGCCGGGAGGTTCTTCTTCAGGCGCTCCGGTTCGGCGGCATGTGGCATGACCCGCAGGAACGGTGTGGCGAAATCGCCTGACAATTCAACGATCAGGTCCACCCCCTCGACAGCTTCGCCGGAGTAGCCCTTGGTGCGGGCCGAGTGGAACAGGACGGTGGTCGGCTTGCTGAAGTCGCCCTTGGTGGTGGTGAGCGGGACGGCGCAATAGTGGTCGTAGGCGCTGACCTCGAGGCAGACGAACTTCGAATCGAAAGCGGGAAACTTGATGACCACCGCATCGTCGCGCACATCGATATTGGTCGTGACGTAGAGGGTGTCGTTGTTGGGCCGGGCGATCAGCTTGACGGTATGGTCCGCCAGACCGTCCATGGCGAAAATCCCGTTCCAGCCCGTCATGAACGGGCTCTGCTCCATCATCGCTCCCTTATTGATCACGTTGTACATCGCGACGTAGGAGTAGGTCCGCCGGACAAGATTCTCGATCTCTGCGCTGCCAGTTTTGGTGTCGGGGTTCGGCTTCGCGGCGGCGGTGTCGGTCGCTTTGCGGGCCGGTGGAGGAGTCCACTTGCCCTCGAGGGCATCCGGCTTCGGGCCGTAGAGGCGCAGGACCATGTAGAACGGCCCGTCCGGGGCGGGCAGCCAGTTGGATTCGAGCGCTTCGCCGGGAGAGTCCTTGGCGATGTGCAGTACGAGGGAGCCGTCCTCTTCCCGCTTGAGCTGCTCCATCATCGAAGAGTTAAGCAGATAGCGGTCGAGCGCGTTGTCGATGAAGAGTTGCGTCTTGCCGTCGTACATGGTCAGCGACCAGAAGGCATCCACGGGCGGGAGTTGTCCCTTCTCGAAGGTCATGGTGTAACTTGTCTTCGAGGCATCGAGCGCTTGCTGGTCGGCATCGGTAAGATAGGTCGGGTAGATCGCCTCCGCGGCGGAATTCCCGTAGAGGCCCATGTGGGCCGCCATTGAACGAAGCATGGACGGCTCCTCCAGTTGGTAATTTGTCTTCGCGCTCTTGTTGAGAAAATCGCGGGTGCCGAAGATCTTGCCACTGGCAAGTGGATCGCTGGAGTGTTCTCCGATGAACTTCTCGATGCCGCCAAAGCCTTCTTTGACGCCGGCCATCAAGGCGTCCTGGATCTCGGCGGGCAATGAGGCAAATTCGAAATCGTCGTCCGTTCCAATGCCGAGTCGGGCGAGGTCCTCCCACAAGGCGCTCTCTCCCTCCCCGGGCTTCTCGAGTAGGTTCATCATGAGATCGAGGTAGCCGAAGAAGCGCTCGTCGAATTGCGAACCTTCGACCCACTTTGGAAACTCGGGCAGCGGCTTCGTTGGCGGAGCCACGGTGCCGAGAAAGGCGCTGAGCGGCTGCAGGCCGTAGCTGCCCTGGATCTGCTTGACCTTCGGGAGGTCCTCCGGGCCGAAGAGCTGGGTCCGGGTGACGTTGAAAGCGAAATTCGTTTCGCTTTGGATCACCTCGGTGATCCCATCCGGTTTTTCCCCGTCCCAATCGGGGCCGACGATGAGGAACTTGCCGGGACCGTTACCGGTGGTGAGGCTGCCGACGTAGGCGAAGTTGTGGGTGTAGAGGTCGATCAACTGGAAATGATAGAAGCGCTCCGCCTCCATCTCGGGGACGCTCAGCACCATCGGTTCGGTTCGCAGGTCGATCCAGAACATGCAGTAGGGCGTGTCAGCATTCGGCGTGACGATCGCCTTGTCCTCGGGAGTGAAGAGTCGCGCCGTGCAGGCGAGTTGGTTGAAGGGGCCCTTGTACTCGGGGCCATCCTTGTCGATCACGTAGTTGTAGAGAGTCTTGTAGTTCATCACCATCGGGAAGCCGTAGACGTAGGCTTCCTTGGCAATGGTCTTCGCCTCCTCGGCGGAAATGGCCGCTGCCGCGTCGGTGGATTCAGGTTTCTCACCACAGCTGCAGAGCATCGCGAGGGCGGCCCCGGCGACGGAATGGCAGATCAGGTTTTTGAGGTTCTTGGCTTTCATCGTTTGTTGTTTTTCTTTAGATTGATTCTTGCGATTTTCGGTCACGCGGAGAGGACCACGCCGACTTCCTTGGCGTAGCTCGCCCAGGCTGTCTGGAGAGCTTTCAACTTTGCCGGATACTCCTTGGCGAGGTCGCGGGTTTCGCCCGGATCCGCGACCACGTTGAAGAGGTGCCAAACTCCGTCACCGAAGGGCGGCGGGACTGAGACCGCTTTCAGATTCCCCTGCCGCATCCACTTGCCGTTTTTCATCTCGCCGCCAACGAGATCATCCTTGCCGTAGGCGGCCATGGCCGATCCGTTCAGGACCGCCTTCAGCGATCGTCCGCGCATGGGTTCGAGTGGGCCATCGGCTTTGCCCGGGTGGGTGACACCTGCGAAGTCGAGGACGGTGGGCATGAGGTCCCAGACGTAGGCAAACGAGTCCACCTGCTGCGCGGCCTTGACACCGGGGCCCGCGATGAGGAGCGGGCTCCGGATGCCGCCTTCGCCCACGGTCATTTTGAAAAGGTCAAGCGGGCCGGCGGAGGCCGAGCCCCATCCCATGCCATAAGCGTAGTGTGACATTGGATGGCCAAGGTTTTCGATGCGGTTGTCGAACTGGCCGAACCAGTCGCTGCCAAGATTGCCGGGATAGTCTTCGCTATACGAGGGATTAGGACCGTTGTCAGAGAGGAACAACACGATCGTGTTGTCGTATTCCCCGATGTCCTTGAGATAATTCACGACCCGTCCGAAATGGTAGTCCATGTTGTTGACCATTCCTGCGTAGACCTCCATTCCCCGTGCCTCGAGTGCCTGCTGGTCCTTGTCGAGCGAGTCCCAGGCCTTCAGCATCTTGTGACGAGTTGGGGATACCGTGCTTTCGGAGACGAGGCCTCTCCGCCGGGCCGCCTCCGCCCGCTCTTTCTTGAGAACCTCGTAGCCCTTGTCGTAACGGCCGCGATACTTGCTCAGCCACGGCTCCGGGACGTGCATGGGGTCATGAGGGGAGGTGAAGGCGAGATAGGCGAGGAAGGGTTTCGCGTCGTCTCGTCCCTCGCGAATCGCATCGATCAGGAAGTCGGTATAGCTACGAGTGGCATAGAAATCCTTCGGCAATGACTTGAGGCGCTTGTCGTCGATGACATACTCGGCAACTTCCTCGTGCACGGCCAACATGCCGAACATGTCGCTCCAGTAACTGGCACCGCCCAGGAGCATGCTGAATGATCGTTCGAAACCGCGGGCATGCGGGAAGGACTCGGGATCATGCCCGAGATGCCATTTGCCCGCCATGTAGGTGTGGTAACCGCCGCCCCGAAGAACTTCGGCAAGCGAGGCGACCCGCTTGTTCAGATGCCCTTCGTAGCCCGGTTTCCCCCTCTGAACCGGAGCCAGCATTTCACCCATGTTGCCAAGTCCCGCGAGGTGATTGTCGGTCCCCGAGAGGAGCATGGAGCGGGTCGGTGAGCAGCTCACGGAGGTGCAAAAGCCGGTGAATTTCATGCCGCTCTCAGCGAGTCGGTCGAGGTTCGGTGTTTCGATTTCACTGCCGAAACTTCCGAGGTCGGTCCACCCCATGTCGTCGACCATGACGAGTAGGATGTTCGGTTTCTTGTCGGCGGCCGCCGCCTGCGTCAGGGTCAGGAGGCCACACGCCAGAGCCGGCAGAATACGTCCAGTAAAAGTAGATGAGTTCATGAGAATAGGTTGATTTAGAAATCAGAAGGTCCATTGCTCCCGCCATCGGAGTAGCCATAACGAAGAAACGGAAGGTGGCGGCCAAAGCGTTGTGATGCGGACAACGCGACTCCCCAGGCATCGTCGATGCCGAGGTCTCTGCGCTCGTCCTGATGCCAGAAGGACATATGCACGTCCCCGAATGGTGGACGTCCGGGTTGGCGTTCCATGATTCCCGGATCGAATCCAATCTCGAAGATCTTGAAAAGCTCTCCTTCATCAAAGACATCAAAACCGCTCGTCTCGGCGTCGGCATTGGCATTGGCATTGGCATTGGCATTGGCATTGGCATCATGAACACCGGCCCGCAGATAGATATTGGGCTGGGGACGATACCTCGCGAAGGCGCCCAGCCCGCGGTCAGGGAGCGGAATGACCAGATTGGCCGCGTGAATCCCGTCTACAAAGTCAGTCCGGAAGTTCTTCAGGGGAAAGAAATCGTATGCGGCGACAGGGAAAAATTTTCCGAATCGAAACCCAAATTTGTCTCCCAATTTCTGCTGAATCCACAATTGCCCCAGCGTCGGACCGATCTCTGCGAAGGCGACCGAAGTGGGATAGAGTGACCCAATTTTCCCGAATAAGGCCACGGGAGGAATGTCCGTCCCGAGCCGGTCTCGATAGAGGAACTCGAAACCCAAGGTTGTCGGGGAATCCGTGTTGCGGCCACGAAAGTCCCAGGTCCCATCGACGACGAACTCAAACCCGGAGGCGTCGCTTTCCGGTCCGATGGTGTCGCCCGCCGATTGATAGAGATGAGTGAATGAAATACCCGGCTTGAAACCATATCTCTCGTCGAGATGCGCCCTCAGGTCTGACCAGGGCAAGAGCAGACTCTCAGCTCCGGGGATTTGCATGAGATACTCCTTCGGATCTCGATCCAACCGATACCGCTCTTCGATGGCGTTCGGGTTGTTCAGTGCCAGATCGGGATGATCCGCCGCCGAAAGTGGTCCCGCCGCTTCCGATCTCTCTCCCTGCCCGCCTTGCTCTCCTGATAACGCGATCATTCCAGACAGCAAAAATGGGATCGAATGAAGCGCGCATTTGTTGATTAAGGACATTGCTTGTTTTAGGGGGACATTGAATGGATGGGCATTCCGGCGAACGGGTTGACTCCGTCGTCCAATGTGCAGAACACTTTGTCTCCATTCGGATCAGGCTCCGCCACGAGGGAAATGGAGGCCAAGACCGTGAGAGTGTCCTTTATGCTCTGTTCAGACTAATGATTCTTCTTAAGAGCCACCTTGGGCGAGGCTTCCGACAAACGTCTACCCGGATATTGCTGAATGTTCTGCAAATACTGTTGTATGTCATGATTTGTGGTTTTGAAAAGGGCAGGGCACTGCTCCGAAACCCTTGAACCTTCAGGGTTTGTTAAGATTTCCCAAGGGGTCAGTTTTCCTGAATCTTAATGCGCTGTGGTATGGTTCAGCCACCTTGCGCAAACTTTTGCCATTCCAAAAGAAAAGTGCCGCTCTTGAAACCCTCTTGAGAGAGGGCCACGCATGCGGAATCTTTCCCGACTCCCAAAAATCCCAGCCCCGTAAGGAGGATCGTAAATAACTGCTACTGTCAGATGCTTTTGGCGGAAAGGGAAGGGAAGTCGGTTTAGCCCAAGCGGGATGGGGGAGAAAGTCGCATCAGCAATCGCTAGAACTTTTCCACCCGGAAGAGCAGGCGCTCCAGTCCCGGCCTCGGGTTGGCGAAGCTCAAGGTCACCGTGTCTTCATCCGAGATCACACTGTCATCGACCTGTCTCTTATACACATCTCCGAGCCCACGAGACCGAGGCTGATCT
>CAJXVQ010000185.1 GCA_913060685.1 uncultured Verrucomicrobiales bacterium | reverse complement strand
CGAGATCAGCCTCGGTCTCGTGGGCTCGGAGATGTGTATAAGAGACAGTCGTTGAGGGATTTGTAGAATATTTTTCCCGTTTCTCAAGACATTCCTTTCGGACTTTTGGATGGAGAACCCCCTCCACCTTCAGCCTATTTTCTTCATTTCCAAAAACACGATCCCGAAGCCGGTCCCGATCCAGCGATCCATCTGCCTTCACCAGCGATTCACCGAGCGCTTCCGAGAGCTCTTCGAGAACGTCCCGGTTCTTCAAAAGAACCTGCACTTCTTCATCACAATCGAAGAAACCCATTGAAGGCAAGAGCAGACGCATGATCTTCCCTGCCGTGGATTTTCCCGTCGCGATTCCGCCGGTGAGTGCAAAGGTTTTCATGATTCAAAAATGGCCTCTTTTGGGTTTCCTGACCAGCACTCGCTTCCGGGACAAAAAAAGCGGGATCTGAAAACAGATCCCGCTTTGTCAATATTTTCTGAAGCAATCCCTATTTTCCGGAAGGAAGCATACTTTGCGGATCGATAGGAGGACCAGCATTTGCTCGATCTCCACCGTTCACCCGGCGACCAGTGGCATCAATGATCTCAGCAGTCACGAAGATGATGAGGTTACTCTTGATGTGGTTCTGAGCCTTGGTCTGGAAGAGACGACCGATGAAGGGAAGGTCACCAAGAATGGGGACTTTGTCTTCAACACTCTGGACATCTTCACGCATGAGACCACCAACAGCCACGGTGTAGCCATCATAGATGGTCAAACCGGTCTTCACACTGCGGATCGAGAAGACGGGCATCTCGATACGGTTCTCAGTGATCACGATCTGAACGGGGTTACCCAGAGCGTCCGTTGCCGGAGCGGTAATTGGGCTCCCGTAGTTGATGAATCCTTCGAACTCGACGATGGTCGGAGTGAAACGAAGCTCGATGATGCTGTCATTGGCATCGATGTTCGCTTCAACCTCAAGAGTGACACCCGTGTTCTTGGTATCGAAAGCTGAAGGAGTTGCAGGGGTCACAGGAAAACCTGCGCCACCGCCGCCACCGACGATCCCACCGCCACCACCACCGACGTTGCCGCCAACCTGGTTGGGGAGCTCGGGTGGTTCGTATTCAGTCGGGTAGATAAACTCACGAATGATCTCGATGGTCGCAGCCTGCCCTGGAAGAGCCACAACACTGGGAGCCGTCATGATGTCAGCTCCCTTTTTCTGGGAGAGTCCACGCATGATCATCTGAACCTGACCACTACTAAAGAGGCCGGTCATGGAGAGAATTCCGGGAGCAACGCTGTTTGACTGGGCAGTCCGCGTTGGGTTGTTCAAGATCGCATCAATGCTGTTCCGGTTGACGGCTGCGGAGCCACTACGGAGACCACTGGTCACGATATTGGAGACATTTTGCTGAGGAGAAGACGGGATCCCCGGGATATTCACCCGATCGACAGTGCCGATAAAGTCCTGGTTGGTACGAGCGGTGCCGCTACCAACGGTGCCACCACCGAGGAAGTAGTTACTCCCGAATCCAAACGGAGTCACAATCCAGTCAAAGCCGAGTTCTTCGCCGTTCTCCTGGTTGACTTCGACAAACTTGGTTGTCACCCGAATCTGTCGCGGGGTGTCATTGATCGCGGCCTGAACGATTCCATCGATCAACTCAAGGTTGGTCGGGCTGTTCCGCACGATCAGTGTGCTTGAGCTTTTCAGGAAACTGGCCGAAGCGTTTGGCGGGAAGGAAACGCCGTTCTCCTTCAGGAGAGTGACGATGTCTTTCCGGGGCTCAATGCCGGCAGGACCACCCGCATCAGCGGCGAAAGGATCGGCATCACCTCCAGCGCCACCGCCACCGCCAGCACTGGTCGTGATGAAGGTCTCGAAGGTTGGAGGGACGGTCCAGCGACGTTGCACAATATCAGCATCCCCATCACTACTCAGCGGGAGCAGAGTGACGGCGAATTCATCGACCTTGTAACGAAGCTTGGCGGCATCACAGATATACTGGAGAGCCACGCGGAGAGGAACGTTTTTGAGATCAAGGCTCTTGATCATCGTGGAATTCGGGTCCTTGTTGTCACCGAAACCATCACCGGCATCGAGAGCATCATCCCCTCCTGCGTCACCCTCTTCGGTAACCGTCTTGGGAGCGCGAACCACGAAGTTGATCCCCTTTTTGCTGTCATCAAGAGTGGTGGTGTCGAGTTCGATGGAACGAAGACGAAGATATTCCACGGCTTCTTCCACGGTGCTGTTGTTCAACTGCAACTCGGGAATCATAATCTGATTGAGCTTCGCAATGATTGAACGCTCGCCATCGTTACCGGAGTCAATCGGCAGATCAAGACGCGGGCCATCACTGAGAGGCGGAACCGCAAGCTCCCAAGCTTGATCAACCTTCATGAGCATCTCGGCTCTGGTCTGATCATAGGCAGCACGGTAATAGTCCGACTTGATTGCCGCACAACGCTCCATCCAACGGCGGGCAGCCTTGTTGTATGGGTCAATCCGAAGGACCTGCTTAAACTCCTCCTCCGCCTTATCATAGACGCCGAGACTGTAAAAGCTCTCACCCTTGTAGAGATAGCGACGAACCGCATCGACATTCTTGGTGTGTTCGTAGGTCAGAGACGCTTCGGTGCGAATTGGATCGTCGAGATAGTCGAGACCTTGCTGGGCGGCAATGCTACCCGGGTCGTTCTTTTCAACTTCCTCGAGAAGATCGCGAGCTTCCTGATACTTACCTACCCGGCGGTATTTCTGGGTCAGGGCAACGGATCCATCATTGAGATGCTGATTCAGAGATGCGCGACGGTCACTGGTGGCCGTTCCGTATGGAAGGGTTCCAAGTGCTTCACGATACTTCTGCACAGCCGTCTCGTAGTCACCCTCGGCGTAAGCCTTGCGGCCTTCGACAAGGAGGGTATCTGCTTTAATGACGGCTTCTTGACGGCGAATGGTCTCCTGCGCGAGCAAGTCCTGCTGTCCATATCCGGTCTCCACGGAGAGCGGCGCAATTACGAGCGCCGCGAGGGCGAACATGGTGCGTTGGGTTAGGTGTGTTTGTGGCTTCTGCATGATCTGGTTGATTTATTGTTGATTTGTGGGGGGGGTGGAAAGCTCTTTTTTCCAAAACAGGCAAGTTTCCTGCGTTTCTCCCTCCGAAAGGTTGGTTTTTAAAATAATTTGGTAATCTTGAACTAATTTGCCGGGACTTGAATCGTAACGGGCTCGGTATCCTTGTATTGAACAAGAATGGCCGCAGGTTTACGTTGGTCATTGAGTTTAACCTCGACCAACTTGTACGACTTGTCCTCGCCTCCGCTGGGGAGAGAGAAGGTGCCATTCTCCTCGACCACGAACTGATTCCCTTCTTCTCCGACTGCGTTGAGCCGGAAAGTGATGCGATGATCGTAAAAGGTGATTGCTTTGAGCTGTGCGGCGTTCGCATTAAAAGGAAGCTCATACTTCGCCTTGTTCTTATTTGGGAGCTGATCTTCAACAATCGCCCATTTCCTCATTTGTTTTCCAACCGGACCATCGAACTCGCGCTCCACAACCTCGAGGAGCTTGTAGCGGTCTTTACCGGGTTCGGTCGGGAAAAACACATCGTTGAGCTTGATCGTGCTACTCGCAGGGATCCGGTTACTGACTTTTCTCCCACCAAAGGGAATGAAGTCGAAATCGAACTGATATCCCGTTGAAATGACCTGCTTGAAAAGAAGTCTCCAGGTATCGCTCTCGACTTTGACCACTTCCAGCTTCTGGATCAGATCTCCAATCGATTTGGGATCATTTGGGTCGGTTCCAGCCTCGGATTCCTCCGCATTGGAGTATCCATCACCATCTTGGTCCCTCATGGGAGAATCGGAATATGAGGGATCGATGCGATGATCAACCCACCACTGATTTTTGATCGGCGGATGGACCGGTGGGATCTTGAGGAGGTCGAGGAGCTTATCAGTGTTGCCATCCTTGGTGTAAAGATTGACACTTGTGAACAGCTCCACCGGGCGACCTTCGGGCGTCGTCCGTTGATCAACAGGATCAGGATTCGTGATCAGTGCGGTCACTTCGTCTGCGAGTGGTCCGCCGATGGCGCCAGTCTCACTCTTCTTCAGGGGGTTCGGGGCGTTGAATACTTCATTCACCGCCTGATTACCGCTGTAGCCAAGATAGCCGAGACCCACGAGAACGAGGGCTCCGCCGCCTAAGGCTGCGATATGGTAGTTTTCTTTAATCCAGGACATTGTATTTCGTAGGTGTTTTATTTGAGTTCTGGGAGGGTCTTCTCCTCAATGAAGAGGAGAAGGTCGGCACGGAGAAAGACCACCAGTTCGTCACCACCGGAGACCTTGTCGAGAATCTTGACAGACTCGACAGGCTCGTCTTCAGAAGGCTCGTCGCCTTCGATGACAATGGGACCGTCGCCAAAGTCACTCGTGGGCTTGGCCGCGGAAGCCGCTTTCCCGGCACTGGGGATTTGAGAGGGATTCAGAACCCGGGCAATGCGGGTCTCGAAGAAGTATTGATCAGAGTTCGCGATGCGCGTGAGGAATTCACGAACGGCCGGCTCTGGAGCCCGGAAGCTCAATTCCACCGGCATGCGATGCGCGACGGAGGGGAGGGAGTCACTCTTGAACTTGGGTGGGCGAGGGGCGCCACGGGGTGCCGGTTTCGGCCTTGGGGCCCTCTTGGCACCGGGTTCACCCGGCCACTTATCACCACTCTCAGCGGGAACCTTTTCCCGGTAGAGATTCTCAACCTCCTTCACGCCGCATTCGGCGAGTTGGGTCAGGAGATACTCCATCGCTCCGAGTTGATAGGTCAGGATTCCGGTCGCTTCTTCCGGAGGAAGGCTTCCTGAATACTTCTCGAAGCCGAGATTAAAGCCACTTGGAAGGGCTTTATCCTGGGGGAAGAGATCCTTCACGCGATCGACAGTCGAAGTGAGGTTTGCAGAAAAGTCCTTACCGGGAACATTTTCCATTTTCTCAGGGCGGAAGGCCAGGAGCTTCCCGCGGGTCTCATTCGCTTTCGCAATGACAGCCTTGAGGCTTTCCTCCTTGGCCTTGGCATTGTCAGGAGTCGGGAAGGGGTTGAGGCTTTTGTCCTTCTTTAGGCTAGCCTCTTTCGAGGCAATCTGTGCCTGAACTTCCTCGAGGCTGGATCCGGCCTTGAGACCGAAAAAGATGATGAGCGCCGCAAGGAGAACCGTAATGGTCAGAAGCCCTGCGAGGAACTTGTTTTCTTTGAACCAAGTCATGATGATTTTTTGTGGAGTGTGTTACTTGTGTTTAAAAGGAGCCTTGAGAGGAACAAGCAACTCGAAAGGTGCTGCGTAGTCGTTTGTATCCGCGTTGGGAGCAGCCGTCACTTTGATGAGGCGGCTATCAGGAATGGGCTTCGGCTTTGGCTTACTCTTGCTATTCACGAATGAGAGAAACTCGGAATTCTTGAGCTTGGCGAAAAGGTCAAGAACCTCAGTCTGTGTATCGAGGTGAAGACCGGTGATTGAGATACAATCAACGTATCCTTTTTCCTCCATCAGAGGAGATTCACCGTAGCTTGCACTGGCAAAGCTTTCGTCGATGACCGGCTCGCTGCCAGTATCACCCTCGAGAGTGAACCCGGTGCGATACTCGAGGCCGGTGAGCCAGACATTCTCGCTGACAAATGCCTTGGAAATATCATTCCAGGTGTCGACGAAGCTGAGGCGTCCTTTTTCCGCAGCGGCGTATGCCTCCACGAGAGCGGCGGTCTCCTTTTCGGCCTTGAGGAGTTTATCGATCTTACGGGCGGGCCTCTGAATCGTGGTCGCCTCTTGCTCAAGGGCGGCCAGATGAGATCTCCCATCACCGACTGATTTCGATTTAAAACCAGCCCATGCTGCGAGCCCGACCAGAAAAAGGGCGGAGGCAGTCATGAGAGCGGGCTTCCGTCGGGTAATATCCCGCTGGGCCTGAACGGCGTCAGGGACAAGATCGATGGAAATGACGGCATTGTCGGAGGCACGGAGGCCAAGTCCCACGATTTCGCCAAGCTGGTGGGCTTCGCGGCCGAGGGCATCAACATCCACTCCTTTTCCAACCGAAATGCGCTGGAGAGGATTGAAGGTTTCAACCGGCAGGCTCAGTTTCTCTTCAAGAAATTCGCGGAGGTAGGGCAGATTGGCTGTTCCACCGGCAAGAAGCACTTTTTGAGGAGCATTTCCGCCCTGCTGGCTCCGGAAGAGAGTATTGGTGCGCTGAATCTCCGCGGTAAGGCGGGTCAGGGCATTACGAATGATTGTCCCGAGGGCCGCAGTCGCTTCATCCAACTGACCGGCATGGCCGCCACCGAGGGTGACGAGGCCGCTGGTAAGCTTGCTGTTTTCAGCCTCGGAGAAGGAGACGTTGTATTCCTTGGCAATCGCGCTGGTCAGGTTTGCTCCCCCGATCGCGACCGAGCGGGTGAAAAACTTCTTTCCGTCGGCGTAAATCAAATTGGACGTCTTGGCTCCAACATCGAGCAAAAGGACTGATTCCTCAATGCCGGGGTAGTTGTAACGAAAGGAGTTATAGAGAGCGGTCGGCGCGCAGTCCACGAGGCGCGTTCCGAGTCCGGTTTCGGCCACAACCGAGTTGAGATCGTTGAGCGAATCGGCCTTGACCGCGACCAGGACGACTTCGGTCTCGATTCCACCGGTCTCGAGCTTCTCCCAGTCCCAAACAACCTCGTCGATTGGAAAGGGGACATTTTGCTGGGCCTCGAACTTGACGAGTTCGCCCATGTTCTCGGTCTCCAGAGGCGGAAGCTTGACGAAACGAACGAAAACCGACTGGCCGGAAAGGGCGTAGGCAGCTTTCTGGTTGCCGACCTTGAGGGTTTTGGCGAGTTCCTTAATCGCCAGCTGGACCTGCGGGATGCGCGCGGCCTCGGTGGCCGGATCGGCGAGAATACTGGTGGCTCCGTATGACTTAAGGATTAGACCTTTCTTGGTCGGGGCAAAAACGCCCATGGAGACCCGTTGGGAACCGATATTTAGTGCAATGATGGACTGCTGCTCAGCCATAGTTTTTAGTGTGTATGTGAATGTGGTGAAGTTGAGGAATCCAAGCGAGTGATCCAATGGGCGTCGAGAAATGAAATCTACGATGACCTGCCACAAGCCTGGCTGCGGAGCCGGAACCCCAGTAAAATAAGTCAGTCTTTCGCTAAAACCTCCGCGTAACGATCATACCAGAGGGGAGCAAAAGGGGTTTGGGTCTTATCGAGAAGGGGGAATTTGGAGGTTGCCTCCACTTTCTTGAGTGGCTGGCGCCACCAACCATTTTTCTCTCCAAAGGTGAAGAATCCAACCATGGCGCCATTGAGCTCAACCTCACCACCAACGGCCTCAAGGTCGCTTTTGCTGGCTCTGGCCTTGCCCGTGATACGCTTGAGAGTGTTCGGGGAAAGATAGATTGAGACGTAAACCTCCTCGTCGGTCGGGATATTGACATGAGTGACGGTTTTGCTGATTTTATAAGCTTTCCGGTCCTGCCCCTTCACCACGACGTGCCAATTGATCTTGATCTGATCAAGGTATTTGTCCGCCGGCTCATTGCGAAGCTTGTCAACCTTTAGCTTCACCTCGACCTCCAACCAATCCTTGGGCTTAAAGCTCTTGCCGTTGCCATCCTGAATCTGAGGAGACTGGAGCTGGGTGAACTTAGGATCGCCAACACTGAATTTTGCATCCTTGGATAATTCCAGCTGCCCAAAAACAGACGAGGCGAGGCCAATACTGCAGGCCAGCGGAAGAAGCGTTTTGAGAAATCTCTGATTAATCATTATTTGTTGAAAGGTTCCGCCGAACTTAGGAAATTGAGGAGGGGCACGGCTAGCAAAAAACTGGATATTACTTGCTTTTTTTAACAGTTGACAGGCCTAGACGATTCTGAGCGATGCTCTTTGACAAAAGCAAATCCCCCACCCCAAGCTCCGCCTATGAGGCACCGCGATATCGTTCGGGACTATTTGTCAGACAAAAAACCCCTTACCGTTGGCTCGATCGCCGGGAAGGAATCGCTGTCGGCACCGCCGGAAGGGTGCGATGTCATTGAATTACGACTCGATTCTCTGGGAGTCGGCGCTGACATCCGTCAATTTGCAGAAAAATCCCCTCTCCCTCTTCTGGTGACTGCGCGTGGACCGGCAGAAGGAGGCCAATCCCCGTGGTCCCTTGAGGAGCGGGCCGCAGCCTACCGGGCCATGATCCCCCACGCGGCTCTAATCGACATCGAACTCCGTGACTTTGACCTCCTCGCAGTAGTCATCATGGAAGCCCGGGGAGCCGGAGTGATCGTGGTCGGATCATTCCATGATTTTGATCAGACTCCCCCGATTAAAGAGCTCGTCGGAAAAATCGATTCCCGCGCTGATATTCACAAGTTTGCACTCATGGCGAAATCGGGGAGAGACATCGCAAATCATCTTGGCCTAATGGAGGAACTCGCCGAGACCCCACTCTCCGTCATGGGAATGGGTCCGCTGGGGGCTGCCGCCCGACCTCTCATGGCCAAGGCGGGATCACTTCTAAATTACGGATTTCTCGGAACGACCCCAACCGCCCCCAATCAGTGGCCCGCAGCTCTGCTCAGGCAGACCTTGGAAATCTGAGATCTTGGGTTGGGGCCTCTTCTTCCCCGGCAGGGACGCCCGGACCAAAAGCTCAATATGAAACATCGTCCCATCGCTCACGGCACAATCTTCACCGGAGCCGGGGGAAGAGCCGCGAGGAACGTTTTACCGTAGCGCTTTGTGACCACTCGATTATCCAGAATCACGACCATTCCTTCGTCTTTTTTAGTCCGAATGAGTCGCCCCACCCCCTGTCTCAGCTTAAGCACGGCCTCTGGCACCGAATATTGCATGAACGGGTTTCCTCCCTCCGCCTCGATTTCCTCAAGCCTTGCCGCCGTCAACGGGTGATCCGGAACCGCGAAGGGCAGACGGGTGATGATGACATTGCTCAGCGCCTCTCCCGGAACATCGACTCCCGCCCAAAAACTCTCCGTCCCGAAAAGCACGCTGTGGATGTCCCGGCGAAATTCCTCCACCATTTTTTGGCGGGGCATCCCCATGCCCTGCGCGAGAAGGGTCCATCCATGATCGTCGAAAAATTCCGACATACTTTCCGCCACCGACCGCAAAAGCCGGTGGCTCGTAAAGAGCACAAAAGCGCGCCCTTCCGACTTTTTGACAACGCGCTCGATCCAATGAATGAGCATCTTTTCATAGTCGTCATCCCGCGGATCAGGCATCGACTTCATGACGTAAATCGCCATCTGTTTTTGATAGTCAAACGGGCTTCCGATTTTCACCGCCGGCACATGCTGGGCCCCGATCCGCACCCGAAAATACGTCAACTGATCATCGCCGGTTCCCAGCGTCGCACTCGTCGTGATGCAGGTCTTATCCGGACCAAACAACAAGGGCCGCAAACGATCCGCCACATTGATCGGCGCGGCATTCAGAACAAAAGATGTTCCTTCATATCCTGATTTTTCCACCCAATAGACGCTCCCGCCATCCTCCTGATCCAGAAACATCTTCAAGCCACCGTGCATCTCACGCAGCCTCCTCGCGCCCTCCATCAATTCCCCTTTCCGGGTATCATCCTCGGTCTCCTCCGCCACCTCCTCGATCGCAGTCCAACACTCACGCAATGGCGCCGCCAAGGTATTTTCGACCAAGTCCGGATTTCGAACCCGGCACTCACGCCCCCAGTCGCCGAAAGTCACCGCGCCACCGATGTTCTCAAAGAAGTCATCAGCCTCCTCGAGGACCTTTTTCGCAGACTCCATCGCCTCGGTTGCCTGCGCATACTTGAGCAAGCCCTTCCCCGTCTTGGGATGATAAAGCCGTTGTAAATCGAAGCGCAAGCCCGCCTGACTCAACCGTAACCCGAGCGACTTCGCCGCCACCGCCTCCAGCGTGTGAGCCTCGTCAAAGATCACAAAATCATTCGGAACCAGGAAGCCCGACTCGTTTTCCTTCATCTCCTCTTCGGGATTCAAGAGCGAGAAAAAGAGGCTGTGGTTCACCACCAAAACCCGCGCGCTTTGAGCAAACTTACGCGCTTCCTGAAAGAAGCAATTCCCCCTTGGTCCGCAGGTTCGCTGGGTGCAAATGTGCGACTCGCTGCACACTTGCAACCACACCTTGAGCGCAGGCTCAAAGTCGAGATCGCTCTTGGTGCCATCCCTCGTCGATTCCGCCCATTTCCAGATCTGCATGAGCTCTTCCTGCTCGCTGGAAGTAAAAAGATCGCCGCCGTTATCCATGGCACGACGCAGCCTCATCGGGCAGAGATAATTCCCCCGCCCCTTCAAAAGGGCTGCTTCAAAAGGCTCGGCGAGAAGCTTCCTCACAATCGGCAAATCCTTCCCAATCAGCTGCTCCTGCAAATTGATGGTATGCGTTGAAATGACCGCCTTCTTCCCCTCCCGGATGGCATACTCCACCGCCGGTATCAAATAGGCCAGAGACTTCCCCACCCCGGTCCCGGCTTCAATCACCAGCGAACGCTCGCCCTCCAGAGCATCGGCCACCTCGCCAGCCATTTGTTGCTGCTCGGCACGGTATTCAAAGTCAGGAGACTTCGAGAGCAAACCGGTCTCCGAAAAAACCATCCGCATCTCATCCCCAAAAGAATTCCCCTCGCCAAGCGATATCACGCCGTTGAAGTAGCCTCTCACGCCACCAAATTCAACTGCCATTGCGAGCCGGACCCTCAATGCTGAATTTCCAACATTTAGTTTGCAGGTTTTCCAGCACCTGTTACGGTCCCACCATGAACCGTCTTGAGAAAGGTGAACTTTCACGCCGTGAGCGACAGATCCTCGATATCCTCTACCGTCTCGGAGAGGCCACCGCGCAAAATGTGCAGGACGAACTAGCGGACCCGCCGTCCTACTCCGCCGTCCGCGCCCTCCTTGCCACCCTGGAGAACAAGGACATGGTCAAGCATTCCAAGGAAGGCCGCCGCTACCTTTACAGCCCGGTCATCACCGAAAGCAAAGCCAAACGCACCGCTCTTAAAAGCCTTCTCGGCACCTTTTTCAAAGGCAAACCCGAGAATCTCGTCGCCGCCTTGCTCGATCCCAGCGATCAACAACTGAGCGAAAAAGAAATTTCCGAGATCCGAAATCTCATCAAATAGTCGCTGTCTCTTATACACATCTGACGCTGCCGACGATCTACTCTGTGTAGA
>CAJXVQ010000184.1 GCA_913060685.1 uncultured Verrucomicrobiales bacterium | reverse complement strand
CGAGATCAGCCTCGGTCTCGTGGGCTCGGAGATGTGTATAAGAGACAGCTCGGGAATGCGGGATCGAATTTGACGAGAAATCTTATGTGAGCGCTGTCCAGTTGATGTATCGCATGGCGGGGCATGGCTGTGTCCCTTACGGGGACCATCGGAGTGAACTTTGGTGGTCCAACACCAACGGACGCAATGCGATGTTGGCCTGCGCGTTTTCTTTACTGGATGAACCCCGGTTTCAGAAAGCCTCGCAGCATTTGGCCTTACTTGTGGCGGAT
The DNA here is from genome assembly GCA_913060685.1 of uncultured Verrucomicrobiales bacterium. Lineage (GTDB taxonomy): Bacteria > Verrucomicrobiota > Verrucomicrobiia > Verrucomicrobiales > Akkermansiaceae > SW10. The sequence continues at coordinate 10,994 of CAJXVQ010000184.1, read as the reverse complement.
TCTTATTACCAGCCTGAGTTTGGACATACCGGGGGGGGATTCAATGTGCTCTGGCGGGGAATGGCTTCCATTCATGTGCCGGAAGACCGGAAGGATCACTACCATCGTCAAATGAAAGCATTGGCTTGGTATTATGATCTGGCACGTTTGCCGAGTGGAGGGTTTTCGATGCTCTCCACTCCACCCAACAATACCCGCTATTCCGGTGAGGACTGGGGTGTGGCGATCGGTCTCACTTATACAGCTCCTCTTGGTCACCTAAGGATCACCGGTGCTCCCCGTGGTCGGTTTTCAGTCAAAACACCACCCGTCAATTTCTCCTGGGGATCGAACGAGGATTTGAAGTTTCTATCCACCGTTGACCCAAGTGGTTTTGGAGAGGAATCCGATGCTCCGCACGAGGTTTACGATTTACTATTGGGGGAAAGGAAGGGGGAATGCACGGCTGATTTTTGCGGGAAACATTTGCGGCACTTCAGCCCTCTGGTCCGAACCTGGGCTGCCAAGCGACTCAAGGAAATGAATTCCGATGCGGCAGTTGAAATTCTTGTGGAATCGGTGACTCATTCCGATCCAAGGGTGAGACGGGCGGTTTATGATTCCATCTCCGGATACGATAACTGGAGTCGGCCTTTTAAGACAACAATTGAGCAGGAAGTGGTTTCGACGAAGTTTCTGCCAGCTATTCTGAAGACCCTCAATGACCCGGAGGCAGCATGGTGGGAATGGGACGCGGCTCTTTTCGCGATAGGCTGTGCAAGACCGGATGATATTCGCAAGAACCTCCCTTTGATTCTTAAATTCACCAAGCATCAAGAATGGTATCTCCGGGAGGCTGCGTTTTGGGCGATCGTGGGTCTCCGTGATTCCATGCGGGGCGAGGAGTTTGAGTATCTCTCAAATATCTACGAGGCATCTCGACACGTCTTTGAGCGCTCCTCCTATGACGCCGGATTTCGAAGCATCCTCAAAAGTAGCAAGGCTCGAATCAGCGATAAGAGTATCACCGCCGCAGTGAAGTCACTCGCCAAAACGACTCACCATCCGGGTGTGATGGATGGCTACGGCAAGGGTGGAATTCATGAGGCGACTCATCGCGCCATGATGGTGTTGAAGCACTTCAATCCCGATGTCTACAAGCACATGATCGACGATTTCGTGACCTATCTCGATCTCTGGGAGCCCTACTTCCAGCATAGCGTTTGGCTGATCACCGGAAGTAAATGGCAACCGGGAATCCCAGCCGTTCTGGATGGGTTGGATGCAGAGGGGAAACCAATCGTCCTCGCTTTGAAAAGAGTTGAAGCTCGTTTTGATCACTTCGATCTCAAGCGCATCGGGAAAAACGACCAAGTGCTTCGTGATCGAATTCGCAAAACAATCGCAGATTGGGAAAAGAACAACGGTGCCGCAAATTAGGGAAGTTTTTGCCCGTCCCTAAGTAATCGTTCCCTCAGTTTTTCATAGGGGATTTCCTGAACGGAGCAATCGGCATCGATTGCCAGACAAGCCGCAGTTCCCGAGCTTTGTCCGAGGATCATGAAGACCGGTTCCATCCGAATGGAGCCGAAGGCGATGTGCGAAGCTGAGAGAGCCCATGGGACGAGAAGGTTCTCGCATTCCCGGGCCCGCGGAGTGATCGAACGATACGAGATACCGTAAGCCTTGCCCTTGAGATAGGTTTGAATGTCGCCCTCGTTCTTCACCATGCCCTTGTGGACGAATCGTTGCACGTTATGTGAGTCGAGAGTGTAGGCACCCATGCCAACCGGGTCCTCGACTGGAATTGTGAGGCGGCAATGATTCTCGGTCATCACAAAGTCCGATTTCATCCGCCGTGCCTCGCGAACATAGAGATTGTAAGGCCAGTTTTGGTTGTCTTTAAATTCATCCTTGGCAAGACCCCAGACCGAAAGACTTGTTCTGATTCCCTCGGAAACGCGGGGATGATTTTGCAAGGTCCACAAGAGGCCAAGTTGCCAATCGCGATGTTTCGCGGCGATGACTTCACGTTCCTTGTGTCCAAGTGTGGCCCAGTTCCAGTCAGATCCGTAATTTCCGCCAATCCAGTCGCAAGAGATCCCGCTGGCGTTGTTGGCATCGGTCTTACGATTGGGCACCAGAGTGGTTTTAAAAAACCTTCCTTTCTGACCGACCTCGATTGCTCGAAAGAGGATCTCATAGTCGCCCGGATTGTAGTCATTCGGCTTGGTGATTGGGAGTCGGTTGGAGGGGACATCTGTCAGGACCATGCGGTAGCAATAGGCCTGAAAACGATGATCGCCATCGCCGGCCTGTCCCCCCATCCCGGGATTCACGCCGGGGAGAAGTCCGCTCTTGGGATCCCCCTTGATGAGATAGGGATCGATCTTATTGGGGAGCTGATTTCCACCACGAGGTCCTGTGATTCCGTTTCCTTTTTCATTGTAAGTGGCATTCGATTCACGGCCAGTGACGAAGGAAACTCCGGCCATGGCGAGGAGATCGCCTTCGTAAGAAGCATCGATGAACATCTTGCCCTGAACGACCAAGCCACCCTCAAGGAGGAGAGCTGTGATCCGATGACCTTCTTTTCGGGTTCCCGCTTTGAGGTCGATCCGGCCCTGCACGATCGTGATCCCTGCTTCCCGGACCATTTGATCAAAGACCAGTTCGGCGACCTTTGGTTCAAAGGTGGAGGCGAGTTTGGTTTTCGGATTCAGAGCCGGCACACCTTGCCCTTTGTTCGGGAAAGTCTCCTGCGATTCGTGAGTCCAGGCGTCCGGGTTTTGATAGTGTTGGTAGAGACGGTGGTAAAATTCGTGGGCGATCCCACCGAGGATTGAGTCGTTCCCAATATCGCTCCAGCCGAGTCCGCTGCTGGTCATTCCTCCCAAGTGCCCATACTGGGAGATCAGGATGACCTTCTTTCCCATCCTTGCGGCTTGCACTGCGGCAGTCACTCCACCCGGAGCATCGCCATAAACGACAACGTCGGCCGACCGGGTCTCGCCCCTTGCGATATTGATGACGGCAAGAATCAGGAAAACAAAAGTCCGCATTGTGACGAAAGTTGAGGCTAAAGAATGATGTCCTTGATGACGTGGCCGTGGATATCCGTGAGTCTGAAGTCCCGTCCTTGATAGCGGTAGGTCAGCTTGCGATGATCGATGCCTAACAAATGGAGAATGGTGGCATTGAGATCGTGAATATGGACACTTCCCGGAGTCCAGTGATCTTTCGTCGGCTGGGGCATGATTGGAGTGCCGTCGGCTTGGACGATGTTGTAGCCGTAATCGTCGGTGCGCCCGTAGGTGATTCCCGGTTTGATCCCACCGCCGGCCATCCAGGTCGTGAAGCAACGCGGGTGATGATCCCGCCCGTAATTTTGTTCGGTGAGTTTTCCCTGACAGTAGGCGGTACGGCCGAATTCGCCGCCCCAAACGACGAGGGTGTCTTCGAGCATTCCCCGCTCTTTCAAATCAGTGATCAAGGCGGCGCAGGCTTGATCGATGTCTTTGCACTGGGACTCGTGTTCCTTGGGCAGGTTGCCGTGGGCATCCCAGCCTCGATGGAAGATCTGGATATTTCGGACACCACGCTCCGCCAGGCGCCGGGCATTCAGGCAACATGCCGCGAAAGATCCGGCCTGACGGGCCTCTTCTCCGTAGAGGGCAAAGGTCGATTCTTTTTCATTGGATAGGTCCATCAATTCCGGGACCGAGGTCTGCATCCGGTAAGCCATTTCGTGCTGCTTGATGCGTGCCAGAATCTCGGGGTCGCCAAAGCGGTCGTGCTGGGATTCGTTGAGTGCCGCCAAGGCGTCGAGTTGCGCGCGGCGATCAGTCCGGGTCACTCCCTTTGGATTATTGAGATAGAGGACCGGGTCACCCTGGCTGCGCAGAAGGACACCCTGATGTTCTGACGAGAGAAAGCCGGGCCCCCAGAGTCGACTGAACAAGCTCTGCTCACCGTAGTTGGTCTTGGCATGCATGACGACGTATCCGGGGAGGTCTTCGTTCATGCGGCCGAGGCCATAGCTCAGCCAGGATCCGAAGCTGGGACGTCCGGGGATTTGGCTTCCCGTCTGAATGTAAGTCACGGCAGGGTCGTGATTGATGGCCTCGGTAAAGGTGCTGTTGATGACACAGAGCTCTTTGGCCACCTTGGCGGTGTGTGGCAAAAGCTCACTCACCCAAACTCCTTGATCGTTATTCTCCTGTTTGTGGAATTCATACTTCGAGGGACAAAGAGGAAGGTTTTTCTGACGCGAAGTCATCCCGGTGATGCGTTGTCCATCACGGACATGTTCGGGGAGATCCTTGCCAAACATCTCCTTCATCTTAGGCTTGTAGTCCCACATGTCATGCTGACTGGGACCACCGCTCATGAAGAGATAGATGACCCGTTTGGCTTTGGCCTTGTGATGGAGACCATCGGGCGAATCGGGAGTTTGGGCCAGGAGTTCGGATCCCAGAAGCTGTGCCATGGTGGCGGTGCCCAGGCCCATGGCGCTGCGTCCAAAGAGTTGGCGGCGGGTGAGATTGAGTTCGTGGTCGCGGAGAGGATTCATTTGAGTGAAGGGAAGGAAGTTGATCTAGAAGAGGGAAAGAGCGACGTCGCTGGCGAGAACGGTCGTGACGACCTGGGTCCAGGCTGCAAGCTCAATGGGATCCAGTGATTCGTTGAGTGGAGCTTCACCGGTGGATAGAAGAGCCTGAGCTTCGTCGGTGGCATCGGCGTATCGCTTCTTCATGGCGGTGAGGAGTCCAAGACAGGCGGCTTGCTCGCGTTCCAAGGCGGGGCGGCAAGCGAGTAATTTGTAGAGACGATCGAGACGCGCCTTATCATCCCCTTCGATTTGCACAATGCGCTCGGCGAGTTTGCGGCCCATTTCAATTCTCTGGGTCTCATTGAAAAGAGCCAAGGACTGTAGCGCGGTGCTGGTGCGAGAGCGCTTCACACAACTCGACTCGCGGTTTGGAGCATCAAATAAGGTCATCATGGGGTGCGGGCTGGTGCGCTTCCAATAGACGTAGAGACTCCTTCGGTAGAGCTTGGCCCCTTTGTCCTGCACGTAGTTTTTGGTGTTGCTGGCAGGGTGCATCAAGGCCTTCCATAAGCCCACTGGTTGGTAAGGTTTCACTCCTTCGCCACCCATCGTAGGATCAAGAAGTCCACTTGACCAAAGTCCGATATCGCGAATGACCTCGGCATCCAGACGGAATCCAGGGCCACGGGCGAAGAGCCGGTTTTCGGGATCATCAAGCTCAGCGCGTCGGCGGGAACTTTGACGAAAAGTCCGGCTAGTGACCATGAGGCGCATCATGTGTTTGAGGTCCCAATCTTTTTCACGAAGTTCGACTGCCAACCAATCAAGAAGTTCGGGATGGGTGGCTTGCTCGCCTTGCAGGCCGAAGTCCTCGGGAGTACGAACCAAGCCGTAGCCAAAAACGCGCTGCCATACCCTGTTTACGAGAACCCTGGGAACGAGAGGTTGATCATCGGAGGTCAGCCATTGGGCGAGGCCGAGGCGGTTACGGGGAGCATCATCGGGGAAGGGGCTCATGACAGCAGGAACACCGGGAGTCAGCGGGTCTCCGATGGGGCTGTGGTATTCGCCTCGCTGTAGAATTTTGGTGACCCTGGGCTTGGGAAGCTCCTGGGCAATGAGCGTGGTCGTGGTCAGCGATTTTTCCAATTCCGCGATCGCGGTTTTCTTGGCTTCGTTTTCTTTGAGAAGCTTCCATTCATCAGGATTGGCGGGAGCCTTCATCGCGGGACCATGATCGTATTTATTTCCATCCAAGGGACTCTCTGCCGTGCTGTTAAAAAAGGCCAGGAGGCTGTAATAATCCTCGTGAGTGATGGGATCGTATTTATGAGTGTGACAGCGGGCGCAGGTGAACGTCATTCCCAACATCACGGTGCCGAGGGTCTCGGTGCGATCGAAGTTATTCTTGGCCTGGAACTCAGCGGCGATGGCACCTCCTTCGGACGTCGTCGGGTTCATCCTCACAAAGCCCGTTGCAATTTTTTGAGTCACGGTAGGGTTCGGGAGGAGATCTCCTGCGAGTTGCCAGGTGATGAAGTCATCGAGCGGAAGGTTATCGTTGAAAGCCCTGACGACCCAGTCGCGGAAGGGGAAGATGCCCCGGCGGTTATCAAGGTGAAGACCGTGGGTATCGCCATATCGAATGGCATCGAGCCAATAGCGTGCCTGATGTTCGCCATATTGAGGTGAGGTGAGGAGGGCGTCGACGTATCTCTCGTAAGCTCCGTCCGACTTGTCGGCGAGAAACGGGTCGAGTAATTTGGGCTCAGGAGGAAGTCCGGTGAGAACCAGCGCCGCACGACGAGCGAGGGTGGGCCTGTCGGCCTCGGGAGCGAAGGAAAGGTCTGTTTTCTTCTTGGTAAACCCGGTCGCGATATAGGAGTCAATCACGTCAGCCTGAGGCGCTTTCTTCTCCTTCCGCGGAGGAACAAAAGCCCAGTGGGAGGCAAATTGCCCGCCTTGTTTCACCCATCGGGTCAGGATGTCCTTTTCGAGCGGGGTCAGGGGTTTGCCATCTTCTTCGGGCGGCATTGGGTCGTCCTCATCGTGAATGCGGAAAATTAATTCGCTCTCGACGAGATCGTCGGGATCAATTGCTCGTATGCCCTTCCTCTCCTTGGTCGCTGCGGCATAACTATCGAGGCGGAGCTCCTTGGCCTTCTTGGTATCCGGCCCATGGCAGGCGAAACACTTGTTCGAGAGAATAGGGAGAACTTCACGAGCGAAATCGACCTTCTCTTCAGCGAAAAGAGTGGGAATCAAGAAACCAACGGCAAGGGTGGAAGAGCGCAGAATTGAAAATATCATGTGAACAGGACGGGCAGAAGTGATGTCTACTATACGGGGCTTAATACGTCGATTCTTCAAGAGAGCTTTGTGGGTTCCACTTAGGGAGATGACGAGGGCTCGGAGGATGGGGGCTTCTCCGGTCTGTCGGACTCCGGAATGGAAAAGACACGGGCCGCCGGTTTGTCAAAGAGGTAGGAAAAGGCCCACGATAGCAGGACGGCCAGTTTGTTCCGGAAGCCCACCAGGAAGGCGAGATGAATAAACAGCCAGGCGAGCCACGCCGGGAATCCTTTCAGCTTCAGCATCTTGGCTTGGGCAACGGCGGCATTCTTCCCAATGATCGCCATGATTCCCTTGTCTCGATATCGGTAGGCGGGGCGGAGGTCGAGGTAGCGATCGGCATAGCGGGTCGTCTTGAGCCGGAGATCCTCTTTGAGGACCTTGGCGACGTGTTTCCCCATCTGCATCGCAGCCGGAGCAAGCCCGGGGACAACCTGCCCGTCAGGGTCGGTGAGATTCACCAAATCACCGGCAGCAAACACATTGGGATGGCCGGGGACTGACAACGAGGGCTCAACTTTAATCCGTCCACCACGGTCACGTGGACATTCGAGGCATTCGGTAAGCGGCGAAGCAGCCACGCCTGCAGCCCAGATGAGAGTTTCCGCGTGAATTTCCCGGCCATCATTCAGGTGAAGGCAGCCTTTTTTGACATCATCAACTCTGGGTCCGAGAATGACCTCTACCCCGAGGTCGCGGAGACGATCGAGGGTGTATTTGGAGTGGTCTTCTGCGAAGGGTTTCAGAAGTCGGTCGCCAGACTGAATGAGCACAATCCGAAAGTCGCTGACATCAATGCGGCGATAATCAGATTTAAGAGCACGACGCACGAGGTCTGAAAATGCGCCCGCAAGCTCAACTCCAGTGGGCCCACCTCCGACGATCCCGACCGTCATGAGCCGTTTGCGTTCCTCGAGATCGGTCGAGCGTTCGGCCTGCTCCAAGGCATTCAAAACCTGATGGCGAATCCGGCGGGAGTCTTCGAGAGTCTTGAGGCCATAGGTGTGCTTCGCCCACTCATCCTTGCCGAAATAAGAGGTGTGTGCTCCGGTGGCCAGAACGAGGGAGTCATAGGGATACTCGCCATGCTCGGTAATGATGATGTTATCAGCACCTGCGAGCTGGTTCACTTGATCGAGAATCACGGAAACATTGGAAGCATCATCTAAAATGGCCCGAAGGGAGCGTGCGATCTCGACTGCTGAGAGCGAAGCCGTCGCAACTTGGTAGAGGAGAGGTTGGAAAAGGTGGTGGTTCTGCCGATCGATCAAGGTGACCTCAAAGCGGTCATCGTTCGCGAGGGACTGGGCGCAATTCAGGCCGGCAAATCCTCCTCCGATAATGACAACTCGATGCGGGTCCTTCATGTCGGAATCTTAGGGGATTCGGACCATTTCGCCACCGGGAATTTCCCTGTCCGAAGTCTTTCGCTTGCGGGGGTCTGAAACGCCTGCCACTGTGACGTCATGAATTCGATTGCTCACCTGATCCGTTTCTGGATCCTGATGGCCGTGCTTGGCTCATCGGCATCCGGCGCCGACGACCCTCCGATATTTCACCCTCCCAAGGTGAGCATTGGGAAGCAAGAGACCGCGATGCAAGAACCACTCAAGCCCGGGACTCACCTCATGAATGTGGTGGCTCACGGGGAGACTTCGCGTGCTCTCTTCACGATCGCCGATCCCAAGGGGAATCTCAACCCTCCTAGGGATGGTGACATCATTAGACTTCTGAAAGGCTACTCCTAGCAAGTCTTGAGCCAGAAAGAAAAACAGGTGCAGTGGATCATCCGCGAAGCACCCAAGGGTTGGGAGAATCTGGTTCCGGAAGGGATGCCTCGGATTCTTGGTCGATTGTTGGCACAGCGCGGCATTGGCGAAGAGGATGTTGAGAGATTTCTGCGACCACGTCTTGCCGAGTTGACCGACCCGTTTGAGATCCCTGAGATCGATCTTGCCGTTGAACGGGTTTTCAACGCGATCGACAATGACGAACACGTCTGCATTTACGGCGACTACGACGTCGATGGCGTGAGTTCGATTGCCGTGCTCCGTACGACTCTCGAGGCTTATGGTTTAAAGCCCTACTCGTTTATCCCGCGACGAAGTAGTGAGGGATACGGTTTGAGCGGAGGTGGCCTGGAGCGCTGCCTCGTTGAATGTGGTAAACCGGATCTCCTGGTCGCGGTGGATTGCGGCACCGTTTCAAATGAAGCAATTGCCGATCTCAAGATCAAGGGCGTGGACACGGTGGTGGTGGATCACCATGAGATCGGTCCTGATGGACGACCGGACTGCGTGGCCTTGGTGAATCCCAAAGCGTCGCGAGATCCACGCGAGTATCTCTGTGCGGCAGGTGTCGTTTTTAAGCTCGTGCATGCCTTGCTGAAGCAGCGCCCGATTGAAGGATTCGATCTCAAGTCAGTGCTCGACCTGGTCGCGGTTGCAACGATCTCGGATATCGTTCCTCTCATTGCTGAAAATCGGCTTTTGGTCCGCCACGGCTTACGGATATTAGAAAATTCGAGTCGACCCGGATTACGTGCGCTTTTGAAGCTGACCGGGACCGAGGGACGTCTGAGCAGCGCTGATATTGGGTTTCGAATCGGCCCGCGCCTCAATGCCGCAGGTCGCATGGATCGGCCCGAGCAGGCCCTTGCGACACTTATGACCGGCTGCGACATCGAAGCGACAGATCTCGCCGATGAGCTGGAGAATTTCAATAAGAGCCGCCAGCAGTTGGAGCAGGCTATTTTTGCGGAAGCACTTGCGATGCTTAAGGAGAGTGAGAACGACCCGGTTATCGTGGTGGGTTCACGCTCATGGCATGCCGGAGTGGTTGGGATTGTCGCATCGCGATTGATGCGGATGTATCACAAGCCGGTTTTCGTCATTTCGATTGATGAAAATGGAGTGGGCAAGGGAAGCGGGCGGAGCATTACCGGGATCTCGTTAGTCGAGGCGATTGGTGCTTGTCGTGACGATCTCATCTCAGGTGGTGGCCACCACATGGCAGCGGGACTAAGCATCCATGAAGATTCGGTCGACGCCTTCCGGGAGGGGTTTATCAACTTTGTGAAAGAGACTTGCGGACAGAAGGATCTATCAGCCAAGGTGCACGTCGATGCTGAGGTGAATCTGGGCGATTTGTCGCTCGATTTCCTGGCCAGCTACGAACTCCTGCAACCTTTTGGGAGTTGCAATCCCCAGCCGATTTTCATGGCCCGGAATGTTTGGCTCACCGAGCCGCCGCGGCGCTTGAAGAACAACCATCTCCGTTTGTTTTTACGTCAAGGCTATGACGAGCGTGATGCCATCTTCTTCGGAGGTGGAGCGAACGAGTTGCCCGATCCGCCTTGGGACATTACCTTCACCGTGGATCGGAATGTATTCAGGGGCCGGGTGAGTGTTCAAATCAGTCTTCAGAACGTGCGGGCGTCGAGTAGTCAGGATGAAGGCCTTTGATTCATTGGATGGACTCGTTGGGATTCGGGGTCGCGAATTGGAGGCTCTCAAGACGGCCGGAATTGAGACCATTGTCGACCTGCTCGATCGAATTCCCAAGCGCTATGAAGATCGCCGCAGCTTCGATGCCTTTCCGGTTCAGGCGAGTGGCGAGGCCTTTTGTCTAAAAGGTCTCGTAATCGACACCCAGCGGAAGGGTTTCGGAGGGAAAGGATTTTTCGAAGCCGTGGTCGAGGATCATGCAGGAGGAGGATTTTCGCGGATCACCTGCCGCTGGTTCCATATGCCCTTTCTTCAGAAGGTCATCGCGGCCGGGCATGAGGTGGTTCTCTATGGGAAACCCAAGGAAATCGCAGGGCGTCTCGTTATGGATCATCCCGAATTTGAAGTCGTCTCGGAGGAAAGTCGCGGCATCCATCTCGATCGTATTGTCCCGATCTATAAAAATGTCAGTGGCATTCCGCAGCGTAGACTTCGTGAGTTGATTTTTGGAATTCTCGAAACGGTGGAAGGGGATTCGTTGGTGCCCATTCATGATGTCGATCCCACTTATCCCCGGATTGAAGCTTTTCGTGAAGTTCACTTCCCGGGCGAACTCCTGTCTCTTATACACATCTGACGCTGCCGACGATCTACTCTGTGTAGAT
>CAJXVQ010000183.1 GCA_913060685.1 uncultured Verrucomicrobiales bacterium | reverse complement strand
CACAGAGTAGATCGTCGGCAGCGTCAGATGTGTATAAGAGACAGCCCTTGCACAGATCGCCGGAGATGCTCCCGCCTTCCTCATGCACTTCTGGAGTCCATGGGTCCAGCCATCCGTCCTGGCCATGCCGGAAATCGCAACCGTCTCCGGCACCTTGATCAAAAATAAAATTCCCGTGGTCTCTTTTCTCCTGAGCGGAACAGCGGAGTCAAAAAAAGATGCCACCGCCTACCTTGCCGGCGAAGGCAGCGCAAACCCAGGCCATTGGTTGGTCGATACCGGAAAATCTTCACTCGCCTCACTTCTCCGGGTCACCTCCTTCCCCACCGTCGTCCTGGTTGATCGCAGCGGGAAAATCCTCTTCAACGGCGACCCTGCTGAGAAGGAACTCTGGGGCGAACTGAACCGTCTCAACCCGAAAATCCACCCTCCTACGATAGACCCCGTACTTCCGAAATCAGACCCTCCGGACCTTCCCGACGCCACCCTCCCTGAATAATCGAAATCATTTTTGATCACAACTCTGTAAGATTTACCTTGAATTGTTGTTAGGTCTTCGGCTTTCTTCTTTCAACCACTCTTTACACACCTAGTGCCACAATACGACGAACCATCCCCACAAGAGCTTCATGCGCTCGCCATCCTCTGGAACGAAGGACCAAGTACGGTCGGATTCGTACATGAAATGATGAACTCCGACGGAGCAGATCGCACTTATACGACCACCCTCGCGGTCATGAGAAACCTCGAAAAAAAGAGCCTCGCCACACGTAACACCGAGGGCCGGGCCCACGTCTACGAAGCAAAGGTGGACCGGGAAATCATTCTTAAGCCCCGCTTGCGGGATCTCGTTCAAAACACTTTCGGAGGAAGCCTTGGACAGGCCATCCTCTCCCTAATCTCCGTTGGCGTCATGACGCCCGAAGAGAAAACCGCGGTAGCCCGCGAAATAAAACAGCACAAAGCCATGGCTGCGAAAAAGAAGACCACAAAAAAGAAGGCCGCTAAAAAGGCCGCAAAAAAAACCGTGAAGCCGGCTGCCAAAAAGGCCGCCAAAAAAGCTGCACGCAAGCCTGCCAAAAAGGCGGCTATCAAGAAAGTCGCCAAAAAAGCGGCTAAAAAAGTAGCAACGAAAAAAGTAGCTAAGAAGGCCGCCAAGAAAAAGGTCGCCAAAAAAGCCGCGAAAAAGAAGGTCGCCAAAAAGGCGACTAAGAAAGTAGCTAAGAAAAAGGTAGCAAAAAAAGCTGCCAAAAAAGCTGCCAAAAAAGTAGCTAAGAAAGCTGCCAAAAAGAAGGTCGCCAAAAAAGCGGCTAAAAAAGTAGCGACGAAAAAAGTAGCCAAGAAAGCCGCCAAGAAAAAGGTCGCCAAGAAGGCTGCGAAAAAGAAAGTCGCCAAAAAAGCGGCTAAGAAGCGCAAGTAAGGAATACGTTCTTTACGGAACAATTTCCAAGGGACACTCCTCACGGAGTGTCCCTTTTCTCTTTTCAGTGAAGCTCATTGAGGTAAACCCTTCCCTCATGACACACACTTTCACTCCCCTTTTCACCCTCCTTGGCTCCCTCGCCATGGCAGCCTCTGCTGCTCTCGGGAAACCCAATGTCATCGTCATCATGGCCGACGACCTGGGCTATGGAGATCTCTCCTGCTATGGTGCCACTACTTTTAAAACTCCCCACATCGATAAGCTCGCGGCAGGCGGCCAGCGCTTTACCAGCGGCTATTGCTCAGCCTCCACCTGCACCCCCACTCGCTACTCTCTCTTAACAGGAACCTATGCCTTCCGTAAAAAAGGCACCGGCATCGCGCCTCCAAATGGACACCTGATCATCGATCAAGACACCTTCACCTTGCCCGACCTCATGAAAAAGGCTGGTTACAAAACTGCCGTCGTCGGCAAGTGGCACCTCGGCCTGGGCGAAAAAGGAAAAGGACCGGACTGGAATGGAGAACTCAAACCCGGCCCGCGCGAAATTGGATTCGACCACCACTTTCTCCTCCCCACTACCAACGACCGGGTCCCCCAGGTCTACGTCACCGAAAGCAAGGTCCTGAACCTCGATCCCAAAGACCCCCTCTGGGTCGGGAGAAAGAAGCCCTCACCAGACCACCCGACCGGCATCACCCATCGGGACAGCTTGAAGATGGATTGGTCCCATGGACATAATGCCACCATCCACAATGGCATCTCGCGCATCGGCTTCTACACCGGAGGTCACAAAGCACGCTTCCGGGATGAAGACCTCGCTGACAAGTGGGTCGAACAGTCCGTCGCCTGGATTGAGCAAAATAAAGATGAGCCATTCTTCCTCTTCTACGCCTCGCATGACCTTCACGTCCCCCGTATCCCACACGAAAGATTCCAGGGAGTCACTCCGCACGGCTTCCGTGCCGACTCCATCGTCCAGCTCGATTGGACCGTCGGAGAGATCATGAAGACTCTCGATCGTCTTAATCTCACCGAGAACACCCTCGTCGTCTTCTGCTCGGACAATGGCCCTGTCATGGACGACGGCTACAAAGATGGCGCACTCGAGAAAGTCGGCACCCACAAAGCCGCCGGTCCCTACAAAGGAGGAAAATACAGCGTCTACGAAGGCGGCACCCGCACTCCCTTCATCACCTATTGGAAGGGAAAAATCCCCGCCGGAACATCCGGAAAAATGGTCTGCACAGTCGATCTCGCCGCGAGTCTCGCCGCCCTCACCGGCACTTCACTCCCCAAGGAAGCCTGTAAAGATAGTATGGACGTCTCCCCCGCCCTCCTCGGAAAGGATGATGCCAAGGGCCGTAGTCATCTCATCCAGCAGGACAACGGCGGACGTGGTAAGTTTGGCTTCCGGAAGGGAAACTGGAAACTCACTCATCATTCCGGCGGACAAGCAAGGAACACCGTCGTCGAAAAAAATCTCACCAACAACAAGGTTCCTACCTTCCAACTCTACGACCTCTCCAAAGATCCCGGAGAAAAGAAAAACGTCATCAAAGCAAATCCGAAAGTTGCCGCGGAACTCCAGACCGAACTGGAGTCCCTTGTGAAAGCCGGGCGCTCCCGGGCGGAATAGCCCGATCAAGCGCAGGCACCACGCACAAGAGTAGAATTGAGCGCTTTCCTTTTTGAGCCTTTGGCGTATTGGATTGAGCGTCGCCTATGAACAAACTGGACGAAATCATCGCCTACAAGAAACAGGAGATTGAGCCTCTCATTCCCCTCACCAAAAAATTACGCGCTTCCGCTCTCATGCGGAATGATTTCGGTGGATTTAGATCGGCCCTCGGACTGGGATCCGATCGACTGGGTGTGATCGCGGAGGTCAAGAAAGCCTCCCCCTCCGCTGGCGTGATTGATCCGAACTTCGACGCAGTCCGCCAGGCCAAACGCTACATCGACGGTGGAGCAACCTGCATGTCCATCCTCACGGACCAAAAGTATTTTCAAGGTCACCTGTCTTACCTCATGGAGATTTCAAAAATCTCCCCCATCCCGCTTCTGCGCAAGGACTTCACCGTCCACGAATGCCAGATTTATGAAGCCAGTGTTTCAGGCGCTGACGCCATCCTCCTCATCGTTGCGGCTCTGGATGACGACCAACTCCGCAAACTCAACGATGCCGCCCGCGATGTGCAGCTCGACGTTCTGGTGGAAGTGCATGATCTCCGCGAGATGGAACGCGCCCTCGACCTTGGAGCCGATCTCATCGGGATTAACAATCGAAACCTGAAGACCTTCACGACCGACCTCGTCGCAACCGAACGCCTCGCCGAAGAAGTGGGTGACGATGTCATTCTGGTCTCCGAATCAGGAATCAAAGACGCCGACGATGCCCTGCGTGCCCTCAATGCCGGCGCCAACGCCATCCTCATCGGCGAAACTCTCATGCGTCACGAGGATCCCACCCGTGCTGTTGAGGAATATCTCGCCCTGCGCACGGTCGATGAGGCCTAGTGCCAGATGAGTAACCCGACGCCATGTAAAAGGAGGCCGACCAGGCCTCCGATCAGCGTGCCGTTCACCCGAATGAACTGAAGATCGGCTCCAACCTGATTCTCAATTCGCTCGATCAACTCGTCAGCCTCCCACCTATCGACCGTCCGGTTGATCAACTTTTCTACATTGGCACCATATTGTCCGAAAAAGTCTGAGGCAAACTCCCCCGCCCGCTTCTCAATTTCATCGAGGCGCTCCTTGTCCTCGCTCAGTCCAATCGCGGCGTTTGAGAGAACTTCACTCCACTTGGTCAGAGATCCGCTTTCGCCAAAGGTCCCGGCACTTTCCAAAATAAGACGAAGGGCCTGGTCTGCGACTTCCTCGACGGTTTCCACCAACTCGGGATCATCAATCACCCGGGACTTGATGATCTCCCATTTCTCGATCTTCCCAGCCTCCAACTCGCCCGCCGTTTCACGCAGGGCATCCTCGATCTTTTCATAAAGAGGGTGATTTTCATCACGACTGGCGGCTTCCATCTCAGCGGTGAATTTCTCAACGGCCTTCCCTGAAACCGCCGAAGCGGCCGCTTTGCTCAGGAAATCCATCACTTTGAGCCTTTTGGGAGTCGTCGACTTGCTGGCCTCGTCCATGACCCACTCACGATTATCAGCCACACTTTTTCCCAAACGCCCGATGATCGGAGCAATCAATCCCCTCCGTCCCGGGCTCTTCAGGAATCCTCTCAAAAGAATCGTAACAAGACGCGCCATCGGCACCGTGCCCACGCCATGCCGGATACCCGAACCGAGCAGGCGGGAAAGAGTGGCCCGACCAGAAGGCCCCAGAAATTTTGGGGCACGCGCAAGGAACCAACGCAGACGATCCTCCACATGACGCGGATCAGAAAGAAGCGTCGCAATTCGCTCCACGGGTCGCCACTCCAGCCAATGCCGATTGACTTCCTTGGGCGTCAGAAAACTCTTCCTCAAAAATGAAGCCACCGCCGCCCCGATACGCTCTTTTTCCCTTCGGACAACCGCGGTGTGGGGAATTGGAAGACCCAGCGGATGGCGGAAGAGCGCCGTCACCGCAAACCAATCCGCCAGCGCTCCCACCATCGCCGCCTCGGAAAACGCCCGCAGCCATGGCCAAAACGCCCCCGAACCCTCCAGAGTGCGAGCCAGGACATACAGGCATGCCATGACCACCAGCAGACCGGTGGCTAAACGCCTCATCTTGAGGAGGGTCGGATTGGGAAGGTCGCTCACGGGGGTAATGTGGACGTTAAGAAATCGTTCGCAAGAGGTCGCTTTCGTGATAAACCATCGCCATGAAATTTTCCGCCCTGATTCTTCTGGCCTCCTGCCCCCTTTTTCTTACGGCACAGTCTGTCAACCAAGCAACGCTGACCTTGGTGGAAGAAGCGGGCTTCAACGAGGTTGAGATTGAGCTCGATATCAGTAATTTTGGTGAATCCGATGACACCTCAAACCTCACCGGAACCCTCGTGGTCGAGGTCAACATTTCCCCCGTCACCGCGACGACCGACCAGCTTACCATTCTTTCGGCTGACGTCAGTGGCAGCGATATTGAACTCGAAGCAGGCAATTTCCTCTCCAGCTACGAGTTCACCGGAACGAATCTTGGATTCACCGCCACCACCATCACTCCTCCGGGAATCGTTGATCCCGCCACGGGAGAGTTCGAGGCTGATCAGCATGAAGTCACCACAACCCGTGGACTTCTCGATGGCGAGGCCGACACCTTGATCACCGAGCCTGTGGAGGTTGAATTTGACTTTAGTGAGGAGCCGTTTTCGGGCCCCGGCGTTGGAACCGGCACAATCACGGTCACCCCCGGGCGCATCGAGGGAAGATTCCACTACTTCGACCTTTCGGTGGAATTGCCCCTCAGCCTTGACCAAACCATCGATGAAGAGGGCCTGCCGGTAACCGCTGACGTGGCCATTGCCGGAACCATCAAAGCGGTTGGGGAAACTTTCCTGGATCTTCCGGATTATGAAACCTGGGCCACCGATCAGGGCCTGCCAATTGATAGCGAAAATGAATCCGACTTTCAGCCTGACACCCCCAACTATCTCCTCTTTGCTCTCGGATTCGATCAAGCCACCGCCCCTCGCGAGATTTTCGAATTCGGCCCGGGGGGAATCACGCTGAAAGTCGGTGGCCCCCTCGGACTGGGAGACGTCGAAATTGAGTGGTCCGATGATCTCGTCAATTGGAACCTTGTCCCTCAGTCATCCATGGCCGCGGGAAGCAGTCAGATCAACTTTGGAGACTCACTTTCGGAGCCCCCAACCGTGAAGATGACGACCGCCAAAAAGTATCTCCGGGTCGTAAGAGCAACCTCCCCTTAAGGAATTCCCCGGGAGCTTGTGCTTGATGACCGAAGGCCTACTCAAGCAGGCTCCGGAAAACCTAGGCGAGCTCATCAAGACAATGAGATTTTTGGAAACGAGCCAGCAAACACACCTCGATCAGGTCGCCAAGAGAAATAGAGCTCCTTGAATTTCTCTAAGCCGAAGCAAGGTCCGCTTCGATCGCCTCGAGGACATCTTCCTCCGGCTTAAAATCAGCCGCGTGATAAGAACTCCGCACCAACGGACCACTCGCAACATGCCGGAAGCCTTTCGAAAGAGCGATCTCCTTCCATTCGTCAAATTTCTCGGGAGTGACGTATTCCACCACTGGCAGGTGCATCGCTGTTGGGCGTAAATACTGGCCAAGCGTCAAAACCGTGACATCGGCAGCGCGAAGATCGTCCATCGCTTGCGCTATTTCTTCATCCTTTTCTCCCAGACCCAGCATGATGCCACTCTTGGTCGCCACCATCCCTCCAGCCATATCCTTGGCCTTCTTCAAGACCGTGAGTGAACGCTCATACTTGGCCCGACTCCGGACCAGCGGAGTGAGTCGCTCTACCGTCTCCAAATTGTGATTAAAAATATGGGGGCGGGCCTTTATCACGAGATCAAGGGCCCAGTCCTTATCGTTAAAGTCCGGCACGAGAACCTCGATAATAATGCCCGGATTAGTCTCGCGCACTGCCTGGATCGTCTTCTGGAAATGCTCGGCACCGCCGTCCTTCAGGTCATCACGTGCCACCGCCGTGATCACCACGTGCTTCAAATTCATGCGCTTGGTCGCTTCGGCCACCCGCTGGGGCTCATCATCCTCCAGAGCATCAGGCTTGGCCGTCTTGACCGCACAGAATCCACACGCCCGGGTGCACTTCTCACCTGCGATCATGAAGGTCGCGGTGCCCTGCCCCCAGCACTCCCAGCGGTTGGGGCACTGCGCTTCTTCACAGACCGTCACCAGGCTCAGATCCTTGATCATGGACTTGGTGTCCCAAAAAACAGGATTATTGGGCAATCTCACTTTGATCCAATCTGGCTTCTTATCCAGATGGAGTGATGCGTCCATCTTCATCCGGGGACCGAAATTTCTGCCACTACCGCAACCGCTCATGTGGGGTAGTTACTCCCTGAAGGGATCAAGCGCAATGCCGGATCTTTGACGAATCGTCGAAGTCTTAAAATTAGCGGTTTTCAGCTTTCTCGGTCGGATCGCGATCCGTCCGGAGGGGGCGCAAAAGGAGTTCAAAAAAACGAGGCTGCGCAGAATTCCAAAGCTATCGCGACACCCCGGTCATTTCCTGCCCCGAATCAGATACTTCAATAAATCCACCAAACCTGAATATCGAAAATTGGGATCGGCGTAGTGGTGTAAAACGTAAAAGGCGAAGTAGTAGAACCTCGCAAAAGACCACCCACAGATGGCCAGGAGAATAATCACCTCCCACTCCGGCACCTTGATAAAGATGAGGGCCCCGCTCAAAACCCCGAGAACAAGGAAGAGAAAACCTTTCAACTTAAGAACTTTGGGGTTGGCTAAATCCATCTCATCTAGGGGACGATCTCCACATAGTCTCCCACTCTCGTCATGGTAAAAAGCTTGCGCGCGGCATGCTCTGGCATCCGGACACAACCGTGGGACGCGGCATAATGCGGGACGGAGCCCACATGAAAACCAAAGTCACCGGCACTCAGTCGCTGGAAATAGGGCATGGAGGATTCGTAAATGGTCGACTCCCATTCGCGGTATTTATTGGTAATGACAAATTTTCCCTGCGGTGTCCGATGTCCCTTTTTCCCGGTCGAGACCTTGGTCTTATAGATTTCTTTGGCGCCCTGATAAACATACGCACGCTGCTCGGAGAGATCGACCTTGATCCAGAGCTCGGTCCGACCGGGCTTACGGCCCAGCAGCACCTGGGTCATCGGGGTGTCCTCCCGCCTCGTCGCGAAGGTCAGCGGCCAAAACCGGGACTCACCCACCATCGTCGATTTCTTGGTACTCGCACCATGTGCGATCAAGGTTTGTGCCACTTTCACGTTCCCGGCATCTGATGCCAGCATGATTGGAGTGATCAACTTGGAATTCTTCAAGGCCCATCGGATCACGCCCTCGGTCTGAATGAGTTCGAGAAATGAATCACTCGGGACCGGGTTGAATGGCTCATTGGAATCCGCTCCGTTCTCGAGAAGAAGTCCCGCCATTGCCGAATCCCCCTGCGCCACCGCGATGTGCAGAAGTTTTTGACCACACGGATCAAGTTGCCCCTGCTCAGCTCCTCCCGCTAAAAGTGCCCGCACAATTTCAACCTCTCCATTCCGAACGGCCAGAGCGACAGGAGAATCAGTTGACTCTCCCCGATCAGGACTTGCCGCCGCCCCCTCTTTTAAGAGAAGCTTCACCCGCTCCAGAGCCATTTCTCCGCCAAGTCCGACTGCCAGATAAAGTTCATCGCGAGGCATCGCTCCGCTGGCAAGAAGAAGACTCGCCATTTCCAGGTGCCCATCTCGCAAGGCGAGAGAAACAGGAGCCATTGACTTTTTCTCATGCCTGGAAAGCCGGTTCACATCCGCACCATTCTTCACCAACGCCTTCAGCATTTCCGTATTCTCCGCCCGGATGGCATGATGAACGGGCCTCCAACGATCAGGACCGACCACATCGAAAGAAGCTCCATGCTTCTTCAGAAGCGGTAAAAGAGAAACCTGGGCTGACTTCACCGCCGCATAGAGAAGCGTCTCCCCATCCAGGTTGACCTCTTCAGGATCCACCCCTTCCTCAAGAAGTCGTGTGAGCATTTCCACCCGGCCCTTTTCCAAAGCAAGATGGCTCAAGGGCTGCAAATGATCGCCGCTCGCACGGGTCTTCTCATCCAGCTTCGCCCCTCTTTCCAATAAGTCGTAAAAGCTGACCCCTTGACCTTTCTCCACGGTGATGCGAAGCAAGCTCTTCCCCTCGGCATCGCGGGTATCATGGTTCGCTCCGGCATCGAGCAAAAGTCGGGCGGCCGCCATCTGATCCAGTCGCAGCGCTTGAGCGACCAAACTCCCTTCAAACCCATGCTTACCGGCTGGCGAGACCTGGGCCTCCAGAAGAGAAACAATCGCATCAAGCTTTCCGTTCTCAACCGCATGGGCCAAAGGAGTCTTACCATTATGATCGACCACGCGCGGATCACTTCCCTTCAAAAGTAGCTCCGGGACGAGAAATGAAGGCCGTCCTCCGGCCGCAATCATCAAAGAAGTCCGACCATTATCATCCCTGGCACCAACCCCGAGATCCAGTGAAACCAAAGCCTCGGCGAGGGGAAGGTCATTCCGCGTCAAGGCATCAATGAGGGACTGATCCTCCAGGGCCACTCCCCGACCCTTGATCAAACGGACCGCAGCATGATCATCCGAACGACATGACACCAAAACAGAGACGGCAAAAATGCCCAGCGCTCCGAGCGCTGGTATTTTAAAAAACCATCTTAACCCTATCACAATCATAAAGAAGCCGTTCCAGCCTCTTTTGATACAGGAAGATCAGATCAGACAAAGCGCCTTTTTTGTAAAAAAAGCGTAAAGTTGGTGACACTTCAGATTGTCATCAAGCACTTCTTCATCGAAGAAGGGAAATGTTAGACTCCACGCTTTAAACCATCGCCGCAAGCCGATGGCAGACCTCCATGACATTTTCACGGGAATTGAAAGCGGAGATTCGGAAGAACCCCTCACCAGCCGCACCGAATCCGGCACCCGGAGTGACCACGACCTGCGCGCCTTCGAGCATCCTGTCAAACATCCCCCAACTGCTGACTCCCTCGGGACAACCCACCCAGACGTAAGGAGCATTTTCTCCACCCCAAACCCGGAGTCCGAGTCCCTCGCATGCTTCGCGAAGAAGTTTGGCGTTGGTCATGTAGTGCGTCACAAGCTCAGCAACTTCCGCTTTTCCAGCTTCGGAATAAATCGCCTCCGCTCCCCGCTGCACCGGGTAGCTCGCTCCGTTGAACTTGGTCGAGTGACGGCGTCCCCAGAGCTGCTTGAGAGGCACTCTTTCGCCCGACCCTGTGCTGCCGGTCACTGATTCAGGGATCACCGTGAAGGCGCAACGCACTCCGGTGAAGCCACCATTCTTGGAGAACGAGCGGAACTCAATGGCGCACTTGTGGGCACCCTCGATTTCATAGATGGAGCGAGGGATCGACGGGTCCTGCACGAACGCCTCGTAAGCGGCATCGTAAAGAATCACCGCATCGTTTTTGAGAGCATAGGCAACCCACGCTTCCAGCTGCTCACGGGTTGCCGTGGTGCCAGTGGGATTGTTGGGATAGCAAAGATAAATGAGGTCCACTTTCTCCTCGGGAATGGCTGGCACGAAACCGTTCTCAGCAGTGCACTTGAGATAAACCAGGCCCTCATATTCACCCGCCTCATTGGCCTCACCGGTGTTGCCAGCCATAACGTTGGTATCAACATAGACGGGATAAACCGGATCGGTCACCGCGATCTTGTTTCCCTGGCCAAAGATATCGAGAATGTTCCCGGAGTCACATTTCGACCCATCGGAGACATAGATATCATCGGCATCGATTCCCAGTCCGTCATAGGCGTTTTTAACAATCGACTCACGGAGAAAAGGATATCCCTGCTCAGGGCCATAGCCACGGAAAGTGCCACGATTCCCCAATTCATCCACCGCCTTCTTCATCGCCTCCCGGGCTGCCACCGGAACAGGCTCGGTCACGTCTCCGATTCCACAGCGGATTAAGCGCTTCGCCTTCTCAGGCTCGGCATCGGTGTAGACGTTTACGCGACGGGCGATTTCGGGAAAAAGATAACCTGCTTTGAGCTTCTGGAAGTTTTCGTTGATGCGAGCCATGATGGGAGGGAAATAAACACCCGCCGCCCGAGCCGCAACCGAAATCACTCATAGCGCAAAACCTTCACCCGGAAATATCGCCCACCGGGAGCCCCCTCAAATTCCCGCCCGCCGAATGGGAA
>CAJXVQ010000182.1 GCA_913060685.1 uncultured Verrucomicrobiales bacterium | reverse complement strand
TTTACCATGATCCGTTTCAGGATTCCTTCGGTGTCATTCTACTTGGCGCAATGCGACGAAGAAAATGTATCTTCTTTTAGCTGCCCACTGCCGTTCGAATGCGGTAGAGGTCATCTTGACTTCATGGGATTTTGCCTCACATCACCCGCGCCTGAAAAAGGCGACCTCACCACGGTTAAGCGCGTCCCCGTCATCAAGTCGGTTGAAGCCAAGACCCGCTATCAGGAATTCCCCTGGAAATCCGGAAGGGCTACCTCGGTCCGTCAAGGGAACTGGAAGTTGATGATGAGCGGAGAAAAGACCGAGCTCTTCGATCTCTCGAATGACTTGGATGAAGCCAATAATCTCGCCACAAAAAATCCTGAAGTGGTCGCGGATTCTGTCAAAAAAAGTCAGCGGGATTGGGCGAGCATCCGGGCAGAAAAATGATCGAAAATTTGCTTAACAAGATTTGGTCCCTCTACCAGGGGATTTCTCCCAAGGTTCTGATCAGGCTCCTTGCGGCGCCTTTTCTGCTGAGTATGGTGGATCTTTCAGTCACGCTCTACTTTCAGCCCGAAGCCTATTGGAATGGCGATCGTTCGACGGTGGTCGAGGGGAATCCGATTGCCCGCTTCGCTTTTTCGATTCATCCCCTTCTCATCATTCCGGGATTGGTGGGATGGTATGCCTTGGTGATTCCTTTGATCTTAAAGACTCCGGCTTGGGTTGGATTGCGAATTCACACCTTCCTTGTGGTGGGACACCTCGTTGCGGTCGCAGGGTGGCTGTTTCGCTACGAGGAACACGGTGTGATTTTGGCAGTGCTTGTTTGGGTCATTGCCCTTCCTCTTTCCTGGCTTCTCTTCGCTCCCTTCCGGAAGTGGTGGAACGCGCAGGCAAGTGTTCAGAGCTTGGGCCTGTGATGGGGCGACTACGGTCTCTTGATTTTAAGACGGATCATTGAGCGGGAGGGATCATCGGAAGTTGGGACGTTGCTTCGGAGGATGACCGTTTCAGTGCCATCGAGGTTGTCGATGGGATCCCCAAAGGGGAGATTTGATGAAGTCCAGTTTTCAAGGTCGGATGACACTTCGATTGAGAACGAGGCATCGGTCAGGTCCTGTTTCTGTTGAAATTTGAGCGCAAGGAAGTCCTGGTCATCGACCGTCACAAGTGTGAGTTCGAGGGCGTCGGGATTTGAAATCTGCGGGGGAAGGCCCATGCCATATTCGAGCAGGTTGCTCAGGCAATCATGATCGGGGTCGGCGAGTGGTCCGCTGACGAGAGGATCCGCCAGTTCAGCCGCGGAGAAGTTGGCGATCTGCCACTCTTCAAAATCGCCCCCCTGGACCGCTTCCGGGCGTCCAGGTGTCCCGCCAATTTGGCTGCCCGGTTGCCAGCTCAGAGCATCACTATAGTCGGCGGGGACGCTTGAGTCATTCCGCAGAGTGAGGGTGAAACCGTTGCCATCTGTCTCCGGATACCAGACATCATTGAAGGTGAAATCGGCGATCGGATCTCCGGAAAGGCTGACCAAGCGAACCAATTCTCCGTCGTTGTTGAACTTGTTGGAATAGGTCCCGATCACGGGTAAACCGGCTCCGTAGCGGAGTTCAAAAGCGTTTTGGTTTTCGACCAAGACGGCGTAGGCGCCGGGAGCAAGGACGGTGCCAAGAGGGATTTCAAATTCGATGCCAGCGGTAAAGGCTACTCCACTGAGATCGATGGGTGATGAACTGATGTTCCGAATCTCGACCCATTCGAAATCGTCGTCATTCAAGGTGGGGTCAATCGCCAACTCGGCCGCGGTGGGAGCAGCAGGATGGTAGTTCAATTCACTGATCACGAGGTTTTGCGAATTGGCAGGGACTCCGACGACGAAGAGGCCTTCGTTGAGTCCGCTCCATTCGCCATCGGCGCTGCGCGAGCGTGAGCGGATTTGTGTGGATTCGGTGACGGCGATGGTCGGGGCGTCGCCCGGTGGCACGGTGCCTGTGAGTTCCAGATCGAAGCCCAGATCACTACTCCCGCTCGTCTGCTGGTGGAGGGCAACGGCGATGACATTGGGACCTTCGACGAGGAAGGAAGGATCGATGGAGATTTCGAAGTATTCGTTCTCTCCGTCTCCTGAAGCGCCCTCGCCTCCGGTGAGATCATCGAATCCCAGGACGACGCCCTCAGCGATATTGCTACGAGCGACTTCGATTCCGTTCAGGTAGATGATGACGCCATCATCACGGAGGGTGTTGGCCTGCAGGGAAATGACCGAGGCGGCATGTGTGATTTGGAAAGTCTTACGGAAGTAGTAGGTGCGGTGGCGTCCCGTGTTCGGTCCGCGTTCCAGAGTTGTGGCGATGATTGCGCGGGGATTACCAAGTCCACCAAAGCCAAGGATTCCGCTTCCTTGTGGCCAGGCAAAATCGTCAAAGGCCGGACTTTTCCAATTGGTGTTATTATACGAAGGGCTTCCGACTACGATATCACTCGGACCTTGGTCGGAACCATCATCGAGGTAGGCCCATTCGTTTTCGCGGGCGAAGAAGGTGACCGGAACTTCCCCGATGCTTGGAGGAAGGATAAGGGTATCTGGATTGACGCCTCCTCCAGGAAGGCGGGGATCGCTGCCATCGGTGGTGTAGTAAAAGAGCTCGTCACTCTGGACCGTGATCTCTCCATCGGCTGGAAAGGCCGCTCCACTGCCGGGGGTGAGTTGTGGGACCAGGGGGAATTGGCCATCGATCCATTCGGTGCGGGTGGTGAGCCACTCCTTCATGAAGTCGATCTGCTGCTCCCAGGTCTGGGTGGAGGGGGAGGAGAACCCGGGTCCGTTTTGGGAAAGGGTATTCCACTTGGTGAAATTACGAACAGCCGCTTCGGCGAGTGGGTCGGCCTGGGCATCGAGGCGGGCGAAGAGGTTGCCTTCTTCAAAGGCGCCCCCACGCCGCAGTTCGGACCAGCGGTCGATGACTCCTTGACTGAAATCAGGATCGCGCATCAAGGGGACAAACCAATCCGGCTCGTAAGCGTGGTCGCGTCCACCGCGGTTGTAGCGGTCGAGATATTGCCAGCCCCGGGGGTTTTTATTATCAAAGCAGCACCCGGTTCCCATGATGAGGTTGTGATCCCAGATCGGGCCCTTATTAAGTTTGCCAGCCCGGTCCTTGAACATGTAGTCGCTGCGGACGTAGGCATCCTGGTCGCGCCCGAGCTCGGAGATGATGAAGTGATTCACAAAGGAGTCGACGTTGATGAAGGCGGGGTAACCGGTGAGGGGATCGGGATTCACAATGCCGGAGTTATTGGGACCGGATCCACGGGACCAACCGAGGGTGGCGACGAAGTCATCGAAGTATCCCCCGATGTAGTTTCGCTGCTGGGTTGATGGGGCGTCGGGTTCCAGAATTTCGACCGAGTTCCATCCGGTGGCGCGTGGTCCGTCGTTGGCGATGCCCGGTGGCTCAAAGCGCAAGAGGTATCCTCCGGTCACTTCGGGTTCCGAATTGTCCGAGGGATCGAGTTCGGCGATGTCGATGCGGTTTTTCCCCTGCTTGATCTTTTCGAAGAGGACGTAGACGCCGACGTATTCGTTCGCGGCAAGATCTCCCCCGTTGGTGCTAAGGAACATCTCGAAGTGCTTCGTCCCCGGAGCCTCGTTTCCAAGGGTGCGACCGAGTTCAAACGAGAAGGAATTTCGGACCAGTGATTTGTCGGTCCACGGTCCGTTAAAGACCCAGTCGGATTCGGAGGGTAAGCCAAGAAGGGGGAAGTCGAGGTCGTCGTCATTTTCATCGCGCAGTTCGACACGATATTGCGGCTTGGAGAAACCTGAGGAACTTTGCCCGCGTTTGCGGATGCCCATGCGGAAGCAGGAATTCGGTTCGTTGGCGAGTGAACTGCGACCGGTGACGGGATCGACTTCGAAGACGGAGATCCGGGCAGTTTGTAGGGTTGCTCCGGGGCCGGGAATGCCGCCTGCGCCGAAGTTTTCGACAATCATGATAGGGAGATCGGAAGTGAAATCATTCGGCGAATTAATGCCACCGAGATTCGAGGAAGTGGCGAGCTTCGCGAAGGTTCCTCCTGCAGTGGCGCCGCCGCCATTGGTGTTCGGATCAAAAACGCGCGCCCTTAGATGAGTGGTGTTATTAAGATTCAAAGGTCCGCTATAGAGGGTCGAACCGGAGGTGGGGACGGAACCATTGGTGGTGTAGCGGACCTGTCCTCCGGCGAAGGCGGGAGCGATGGTGACTTGCACTTCCGAGGCGAAGGTGGCGCAAGCGGGCGAGATGATGGGAGCGATGAGAGGGGCGGAAAGCAGGGTGCCGTTTGTGGTTCCCGGGGTGGGTGGATCGAAGTAGCCGCGGTCGCCGCTTGGAGCCTGACCTTCGACACCGTAGCTAAACCCGGCAGCTTGCGCGGGGAATCCCGGTGCGAACTCGCTCGCGACTGTCGAGCCGGACGGTTCGATCAAGGCGAGATACTCACCACTCCCGGACAGTTTAAAATTGGTGTGAAATTGACCTCCGGAAAGGGCCCGGTCCTTGTCGGACGCGAAGACGACGAGGTAACCATTCGCTGGCAGCTGGTGGCTTGGAAAAGTCCACTTGTTCAGATCCGTGGCGTCGTCCGTCAGGTGATAGCCGGTAAGGTCAATGGCGTCAGCGGTCGGGTTATGAATTTCCAGCCAGTCCGGAGTGTCATCGTCCTCATCCTGAAATGAATCATTCCCGACCGTGACGATCTCCGAGATGAAGGGGTGACCTTGCGAATGGCCCGCGAGAGTGAGAGCAAGTATAAAAGCGAGAATGCATAGAGGGGAGAGGAAGATGGCAGGAGATATTCGATGAGTCATGAAAAGGTTTGGTTTGGGTCCAGCTCATCGTGCACCAACTTTCATGTTGGCGCGCAGAGCTTTGAAGAGGGGCGGTCTGGGATCGGTTTGTTTATTGGCGAACCACTCGGACAAAGAGGCCGCCACTTTTACGGGCGAGACCTTCGATATCGAAGGTAAGAGCTGTCGAGTCTCCTTCGTCAGCTTCAACGCCATCATTCGGATCACTCCTTTAATTTTGCAAATCGGAGGAGTAAGTGACAGCAAAAGTTTCACCGGGGTTTTAAGTCGAGGTGACCATTCGATTTGAGCGCTGATCCCGAGGGTGTACGAAGGGATTTTCTGACTGTCCAGCCGTTGTTTTTGAGGAATGAACGATCTTGCGATAGTATCACTTGGTTTCCTGTAAAACCCATTTCTACGAGCTCATCTCTTGGAGATGATTGATAAATCCTGGCCAATTCGGCATTCCGGCCTCCCGCATGCGCAAGAGATCCCCCGCGTTTCTGGTTCTTCCGCACCATCGTAAAGCGTCTGCTACTTACAATCCGCTAGTCTGCGGTCATTTCTGGATCCAATGGGTCACACCCTGGGTCTCAAGGAACTCTGCGGCGCCTTTTCCCTGGAGGATTGCGAGGGTCGAGAGGAGACCTGCTTGCAAACACCGGGGCATGCCCACGCTGACGGATGTCGGAGCCTGACTCACGGGCCAGCCGGTCCGGGGATTGAGAATGTGGGACAGCTTTTTTCCCTGATGCATGATAAAGCGATTGGCATCTCCACTGGTGGCAATTGCTCCTTCTTCCAAGGTGAAGTTCGCGGGGGCATTTTGAATTCCGATGCTCCAATGAGGCCGTGCGCGTGGCTTTTGATTGGCGGCGAGATCGCCTCCAAAATTGACGAGGACCGGGGCCTTTGTCGCTTCGCTACAAAGAGCGAGGGCGCAATCAACGGCGTATTCCTTCCCGAAGCCGCCGAGATCGACCTGCATCCCGGGCGGGACTTGAATGGTTTTGCCATCCCACGAAATTTTTCTCCAATCAACCAAGGGGAGAAGAGCCTTTACGGCGTTACGTGAGGGAACCTTGCCCGTGCCTGAAAAATCCCAGAGTTTGCGGAGGATTCCGGAAGTGATGTCAAAATCGCCCTCGCTCAGCTGGTAGGCCTGATCGGCAAAGTCGAGAAGACGCGCTGTTTCCTCATCAACTTCAACGGCTTGGTTCTGGTGAATCCGGTGGATGAGATTGTCGTCACGATAGCGGCTGTATTTGATCTCGAGGCGCCACGCTTCTTCCGCCGCGATCCTGGAAACCTTGCGGGCTTCCGCTTCGCTGTCGCATTGGACCAGGACTTCGCACGGTCCTGCC
Source organism: uncultured Verrucomicrobiales bacterium (assembly GCA_913060685.1). Classification (GTDB taxonomy): domain Bacteria; phylum Verrucomicrobiota; class Verrucomicrobiia; order Verrucomicrobiales; family Akkermansiaceae; genus SW10. Next base: position 5,150 of record CAJXVQ010000182.1, on the reverse strand, counting down.
ATCGCCTGGAATGAGGCCGCGAATTCCGCGGTCTCATTCCGATATTGCAAATTGATGGCGCGCGATTTGTCCAAATTAGAAGTCGATGTTGAAGCGGACCATGAAGGCCGAAACGTCTTCGTTCAATTCCTGATTCCGGAGTTCGCCGAAAGCGCCGTCGCGGTCGCCGAGGTCCTGGAGGTAGTATTCCAGCGAGACGCTCCAGGGAATATTCACATTGTCCCGTCCATACTCGAGACCGAGAGTGTAGGCGGTCATCTCGCCGAGACGATAGTCGGCCGAGGCATGGGAACCGGATCCGGCGGGCGGGACATCTCCTGCCGTGAGGAAGGGCGTGAAGAAGTCGGCGTCACTTTGCTGGTAGATCCGGAAGTGGGGCTGCAAGTACGAGACTTCATTGAGTCGAAATTTGTATCGGAGATCGAAGGTGTGGGAGTTGATTCCCCAGTCATCGACCATGAACCGATAGGAGGCATCAAGGACGTGGCTCTCGAAGAAATCCCTCTTGTATTTGAAGAAGAAACTCTGCTTCAGCCGGGAATCAGGTCGATTTTCAAAAACGACCCGGGAGAGCCCGGTGGCGGGGTCTTGCACCAGGGGACGGCCATCGGGACCCACCACGGAAATGAATTTATACGGGTCGTTGAGGTATCCGTCCGAGGCGCTCGCCGAGTAGTTAAATTGAAAGAGGGAACGGGAGTCAATGACCTGGGTAAAGCCAATGAGGGCGTCGATGATTGTTTTGTCTTCATCGCTTCCGGAGCGTGGCTGAATCCCGTCTTGATTCTGCATGAGGCCGAAGCTGGTTGGCACGCCCCCCTCCGGCTCAATGGAGTCGCTGAAAAAAGTCAGGCCGCCGGAGTAGGTCCGGTTTTTGTCGTTCGTTTGGTAGTTGACGAGAGCATTGGCGGAGAAGGAAGTGTAGTCATATTCTTTCGAAAAATTACCACCGAGAACCGATTGCCAATTACGATCCCACTGGCGGGACCAATTCACTCCAATGGCGTAGCGGGTGTCCAGAAAGCTGTCATCCAGCGGTGTTTCATTGGGCCCGGTGGTGTAGGTATCGTTACCGGACGGCGTGGTGAAGGTTTGGGCCCGGTCGGTCGAGACGGCACCGCTGGCTGATGCTCCGGTGAGTGAGTCAACGGTGAGACGAAAACCGATGATGTCGCCATTCTGAAGGTTGTAAGTTCCATCCACAATGGCTTCGAGAGCAGTGACGCGGTCGGACTCGGCATAGTAAAGGAGAGACCCCTTGAAATCGGTGTTGAGGAGGTCGGAATTTCCCAACTGGGCATCGGCTTCACCGGTGCCAAGAGCCGCCACGGAGGCGCTCGCGAGAGAAGCGATGATTTTTTGATTTTTCATAACCGCTTGGGTTTAGTTGCATCCACAGCCTCCGCCGCCGAAACTCATGCCACCGCTTGAGGCCTCTTTACTGAAGTAGATGTGGTTTTCCAGAGCGTTGGTGAGAGGGGCGGAATTCAGCTGCATATCCGGCCGGGAAAGGATGGAAGTGGATGTCCGGGCATCCGCTCCGAGATGAGAGCAGGCATTCAGGAGGACCCCGCTGGTGAGACTGACGATGACGAGTTTCATTGTTAGCAGATGTTGGACTGCTGAAAATGAGAGAATGATGAGAGAGGCTGTCTTTTCCCTAATCTCATTTATCTCATCGAATTCTCATTATTCACCGGCTAAAAATGAAAATCAGATGAGAGTTCTTGTTGTGGAAGACTATCCGCCTCTACGAAGCAGCATTGTGGAATGCCTCAGCGAGGAGGGATACGTGGTGGATAGTACGGATTCCGGTGACGAGGGGCTTTGGTTTGCGCGGAATCATGAATACGACGTGATTTTGCTCGATATCATGGTGCCGGAGGTGAGTGGGCTGGAGATTCTCGGGCAGCTTCGGCAAAAGGGCGACCCGGTCCCGGTGATCATTATTAGTGCCCGTGATGCGGTGAACCAGCGGGTCGAGGGCCTGGAAGCCGGGGCGGATGACTATCTTGTGAAGCCATTTTCGCTCGATGAGCTGGTTGCCCGGGTCCGGGTTCAGGTGAGACGTCGACACGAAAAGAAGTCGCCCGTCATTCAGATCGGTGACATCTCCATCAATACGGCGACCAAATCAGTGGAGCGGGCGGGGGTTGCAATTGAGCTGACCCGCAAGGAATACCTGCTGTTGGAATGCCTTGCTTACCGAAATGGCGAAGTTCTTTCGCGGGATGACATCGCCAGGCAGGTCTACGAAGACTATGAGGGTGGGACCAGTAATGTCGTCGATGTTTACATTGGCTACCTTCGCAAGAAGCTTAATATCGACGGGTTGCCAAATGTCATTCACACCAAACGCGGGCACGGCTATTTTCTCCACGAGTCATGACGAGACCTTCAATCCGTAATCGTCTCCTCGTCTGGACGACGCTTGTGATCGCTCTGATTATGACGGTGGCGGGTGGCTTGCTTTATCAGTCGGTCAAGAGGTCGCTATACACCCAGCATGATCTGGTGCTTGAGGAAGCAGCCACCGTTGTTCTCATCGACGTCGAGGTGAAGGATGGCAAGGTCTATCACCGGTGGAAGGAGTCGCTGGATTCCAATCCATGGAAACCGGAAGCGAGTTTGATTCAGGTTTGGGATTTGAAGACTGGCGGGTCGGTTCACTCAGCGAGTCTTGGAGATGATGAGCTGGAACGAAAATATGGAACACGGGGAGAGAAGGTCTTTTATGATCTCACTCTTCCGAATGGCAAGCCGGGGCGGGCCGTGGGGATTTTGACCCTTCCGGTGATTGAGAATGAGGAAGGCAATGAGGGGTTTGTTCCAAGTGAGCATCCGCAGGTTTTTGTGTGGGCGGATAGCACCGGGGCTTTATTGGACGTCCTGGCAAAGACCAAGAGGACGTTCTTAATCGGCGGAGTGACGGTTGTGATTCTTCTGTGGGTCGCGATCTGGGCGGTGATTTATCTGTCTGCGCTCGCGGTGCAGTCGTTCAGCGTGGATGTGCGCTCGCGACAGGGAACGGAGATCGGGCAGCCGATCCCGGTGCCTGAGAATCTGCCTTCCGAAGTCGCCGGAATGGCGAACAAGTTTAACGAGCTTCTCATTCGCATCGATCACTTCCGAAGGAAGGATAAAGATTTCTTTCTCAACGTCGCTCATGAGGTCAGGACACCACTTGCGGGCGTCAAGGCCATCATCGAGCTGGCCTTACGAAATCCGAGGGAGGTGGACGATTATCAACGGAGGCTTTCCGAGGCACTGGCAGAGACCGAAAACCTGGGAAGATTGGTGGATCGGCTCATGAAGTTCGGCCACCTTCGTCATGACGGAGAATCGGTGGAGTGTCTTGACCTTGATCTCAATTCCTTTCTTGAGCGGATCGCGAGTGCCTTTCAACGGAGCGCGGGCAAGAGGGGATTGGGCTTTGAATGGGACCTTTGTGCGGAGGCCCACCTCACCACGGATCCGGAGATGCTTGGAATCATTGTGAGTAATTTGGTCGAGAACGCAGTGAACTACGCTGCTCCCAACACACAGATCTCAATCACTTCGCGGAGCGATGGGGCAGAATTTTTCGAGTTCATCATCCGGAACGAACTCTCGGACCCGGAAAAGCTTCCCACGGATCTTTCGGTTTTCTTTGATGCCTTTTACCGATCGGATAAGGCCCGGAGTCGTGCCGGAAACAACATTGGACTTGGCCTCAGTTTTTGTGAGGAAGTTTGTGAAGTTCTCGGAGGGGAGATCTCCGTGACCCGTCCGTCTTCGCACTCCCTATGCTTCAGTGTGAGGATGCCGGTGATCTGTCCTCGGCAATCATAAGCTGCCGAAGTAAATCGATCGATTTTTACGATCCCTCTTTTCGGGAATCCTTCGGTGTCATTCCACCTGGTGCAATGCGAGTTTTCGTTCTTGCCTGTATTTCTGCTCGGTATAGGAGGTTGAATATGAGTTCACTCGATTCGTTTCACCCACTTGTTCTTGGGATCTTCATTGTGGCCGGCTTCTCAATTATCATCGAAATAGGGTATCGTGCCGGTAGGCGCATTGGCGGCGGAGAGGGACTGAGCAAGCACCCGGTCGAGGCCTCGGTGACTACCGCGATCCTGAGTTTGATGGCATTCATGCTGGGATTCTCTTTCGCCGCCGTGGCATCGCGCCATGCCAATCGGCGAAACCTCGTCATGGAGGATTCCAATGCCGCCGGAACCTTGTATCTCCGCGCCGATTTCCTCCCGGAGGAGCATGTCAAACCCACCAAAAATCTTATTCGTGAGTATGTTCAGATACGGGCTGAAGCAGCGAAGACACGGAAGGTCGAAGACATTACTCCCGCCCTTGAGAGATGTTCAGAGATACAGTCCGAGCTGTGGAAGATCGCAGTAAAAGCGAGGAACCAGACGACGAGCACCTCCCTGAACCTGTTTATTGGCTCTCTCAACGAGCTCATCGATACCGACGCCAAGCGACAGAACGTCGCGCTGGTGAATCGCCTTCCTGCGGCCCTTTGGTATACCCTCACATTCCTTGGAACAGTCGCCATTACCATGATTGGACTGAGTTCCGGACTCCACGGCCGACGCAGCCGGGTCGCGACATCTGCCCTCATCGTATCGTTCTCGGTCGTTATCGTGCTCATCATTGATCTCGACCGACCGGTACGTTCGCTCTTTAAGACTGGCGACCACACCGCAGAGCGGACGCTGCGCAGCATGCAGCCGTAGCACACCATCTCGTTCCTGTCAGATCTCCCTTCGTCTGGCTAAAAACTCGTCAAGTCCGACAGGCTCCAAGCAGTCTCTCGTATTCTTTATCCAAACCTCATGATCGCAAAGCTTCTCCTTCCGCTCCCTCTCCTCCTTGTCTCCTGTGCCGGGCCTCCCAACGATAACATGGCCGACACCGACTCCGAGCGGGATGTCATGGCCCGCAAACTCATCACCTTCCAGCAGAGCTTCGATCGCCTCGATGACAATGGTGATGGCTACCTTACCCGGAGCGAAGTCGCCACAGGCATGGCCAACGAAAAATACGAGGGCGTCACCAACGATTCCGTCCCTCTCATCTTCGCCTTCTACGACACCAATAAGGACCTGTCTCTTATACACATCTCCGAGCCCACGAGACCGAGGCTGATCTCG
>CAJXVQ010000181.1 GCA_913060685.1 uncultured Verrucomicrobiales bacterium | reverse complement strand
ATCTACACAGAGTAGATCGTCGGCAGCGTCAGATGTGTATAAGAGACAGACCTGGTAGAGAGAGCTTTTATCCGGATCCCCGGGAATGAGGGAGGTGTCGGTCTCGCCGCCTTCGATTGCTGAACCGATGGTGCGAAGGTCGAGGCCGCCTTTTTGCTTCACGCCGCCATGGCACTTGGTGCAGTTATCGATGATGACGGGGTGGACTTGAGCTGCCAACGAAGAGATCAACCCGAGGCACAAGGCTAGAGTTGGGATGAAGGGAAATGTCAGGTATCGAAAGTTCACTGGCTGTTCAGATTACGATACGAAATCGGGAAAGCTTACTGAAGCTGAAACTTGAGGTGGGGAATCCTGCTGTATTAGTCAGGTGCTGGCGCTGTTTCGATGGATCGGAGGGCTTGTCGTTGGCGGAATCCAGTGAGATTGGTGAGGCAATATTCGTGGGCGGCTTCGGGATCTTTTTTTTGCCAGGCCTTGAGAAGGGCAGGTCTGAGTTGGTCTTGGATGCGGGAGTTTTGCTGTGAGGTGAGCCAGGTGGCGGCGGCTTCCGGCTCTAGGGTGGCCCACGAGGTGAGAGCGGCGGAGCTCATGTGCTTACCGGGATGACCTGGGATGGCGAGAGCGTAGGTGAGAGCTTCCTCTGGTTTTGATTTGCCCCATTCGGCCCCGATCTGTTGGAGGGCGTGGATGAGGGCAATTCGGTTTGTGAGCTGGCGAACATCGTCGGCGATTTTCCGCGGGTTCTCAGTGGCCAATTGGGTGATTTGCTGTGAATTGGGAGATATGTCTATTTGTTGGGCCTCGCGCATAAGGCGAAGCCCGGTTTTGTAGTCGAGATCAGCGATGTCGCAATACATGTCGGTGAAGCCCCACCATTTTCTATCTTCAAGAGGGAGTTCGTCGATCGCTTGAACGAGGCCGGCGAAATCCTGCGCCAGCCAATTTTCCATGAAGAAGTAATTGAGTGTTTCGGAAGGAAAGGAATCGTTGTGGCGATTTTCGAGGAGGGTTTGGAGACCGTGATGAGGATCGAGATTGAACCAGTGGAGTGCGATGATTTTGAGAATGGGTTCGTCGTGGACGAAGTGTCTGGCAAGACCCGGGAGGGTGTCGAGGGTGCTGCGTTCTATGATGGCAATGAGGCGCAGGAGCCTGTCGGGGCCTGATTGGTTGTCGATTGAGGTGAGCCTTTGGCGGAGCTCGGTGGTGGTGGGATCTTGGCTGCTCCGGCTTTGAGAGTGCTGAGCGGCGGGTGTGGAGGATTTGCTCGCAGTTGGTGGCGTGTGGATGTGGCTGATGGTGAAGCCGGTTGCGAGGAGGAGAATTGCAATCAGGATCAGACTAAGGTGATGGGAGGTGATCTTCATTGCGCGAAAGGGTCTGAGGATTGTTTCTCTTGTTCTTCGATTTGGCGGGTGAGGTTCTGTTTGTGTTGGTCAGAGAGGGGGAGTTCTGCGAGCCATTCTTGCGCAAGAGCTGGTTCGTGTTGAGCGAGGGGGAGGATGATTTGGTCAGCGGTGGTTTGAAAGTAGGGCCACGAAGGGTCGAATTCCTGCAGTTGGGAGTAGGCTGTTTCTGGGTCGAACCTGGCGAGGCCACTGAGATATCCGGCAGCGGCGCTGTCGAAATTTTCCTGTCCTTGGAGTGAGTTGAGAGCCCGGTTGGCATCGTCGGGGTAACTTTGAGCCCATTCTTGAAAGTTGGACCGGATGGCGGCTTGTTGGACTTCGGGGTCAGGGAGGGTTGCGATCCATTGGGATGCTTCGGCGGGATTGTGCCGGGTCATGATGGTGGCGATTCGGCCCGCCAATCGAGGTTGGGCTTGTGCGGAGAGATGTGGAAGTTGATCTTCCCAAAAGGTCAGGTTTTCGAAATTGGTGAGGTCGAGAGCGGGGGAGGTGGCGATTTTTTCGAGGACAATCAAGGGTGCGTTGGCAAGGGTTGACTGGAAAGCCCCTTGCTGGATCACGCCGGTGTTAGAAATGAGGAAGTCTGCCAAATTTGAGGAGAGTTGTTGATAGGATGGACTGGCTTTGAGTTCTGCGAGGAGCTGAAATGCTTGTTGGGGATTGTCGATCATCGCGAAGTCGAGAAGATCGTTTCTGAGGACGTTGACTCCCGGAGATGAGTCCTGTGCGGTGAGCCAGTTCCATGTTTCGAAGAGGATCTCAGGTTGATCAAAGACTGGGAAAGTTGACTCGGAGGTTGTGAAGTGATCGAGAGCTTGCTGGTTCTTGAGCTCGTCGAGGAAGGATGTTCCATGTTGTTGGATCCTGGAAAATAGCTGCTGTTTGAGCTCATCATTGGCACTCTGTCCGAAGATAAAGTCATTTGTGTTTTCAGGGAGATCGGGGGGAGGATTTTGACCAGCCCAAGCGAGAGCTTCGGCGAAGTTTTGTTGAGAGAGTTCCGTCAGGATGTCCGCTTCCTGATGCCAGGAAAGGGTGGGTTTTAGTTCGCTGAGTTCACGGAAGACAGAGGCCGGGTCATTTTTTGCGAGGCCGCTGAGGTAGGCGCTGGTGAGATTGGCCGATTGATCGTCGGGACTGAGTTGTGAGATCCAAGCGCGCGCTTTGGAGGAATCGGTTTCGGCCAAGTAGCGAGTGATGGCGTAAAGTGCAAAATGACGACGGAAGGGGGACAGGTGGAGGTCAATCGCGCTGGTTGTGGCTGTGAAATCGCGGCGGGCTGCTTCGGTAATCGCCGCATCAAGCCGTTCATTTCCGAACCCTGAGTTGTTGAAGTAAGTGGCGCTGGTGGGAAGTAGGTTGATGGCCCGGGTCAGCTGAACGGGATCGCCTTTGCTCAGAAATTCGATGACATTTCGGGAGCAGCCTCGAGACCACAGGTTTTGCTGTTCCACTGCAGTGAGAGCCGAGGGGGCATCGTGGTGGAGCCATTCGGAGATGACTCGATGTTGGTAGTATTCTGTTTGTTTAGAGAAGAGCTCACTTTCGGTGAAGTAAGCGAGGGCGGCATCGGGGTCGGCTTTGGCCCAGTTGGCGATGGCGAGATGGATGAAGGCTTCGCGTTGGAGGGGATCCTCGATGGTGGTGATTTCTTGGAAGAGGGCTGGGAAGCCAGCGGGACCGTCGGCGAGGTGGCGCGCTTTGAGGGCATTCCATTGGGCGACGAGCGGGGTTGTTGACGAGGTGGTGCGGCTTTTGCGGGAGGATGGGGTAGGTGCGAGGCCGGAAGGGTGGAGGTTTTTGGCGGGGGAAGTTGATTTGAGTGTTTGGTGAAGGAGATAGCCGCCGGGGAGGCAGAGGCTCAAGGTGATAACGGTTGCGGCGAGGGAAAGTTTTGAGGTGGTCACGGCGGTGAGGGTGGCGGTCTGTGGGGTGGCTGAGACGGCGGTAGCGGCGATCACGGAAGGAGGCATGAGCGCTCCGATGGTGCCTGCGACGGCGGTGGTGAAGAGAACGCCGGGCCCGGTGGCGCGGAGGACGGGGTCGAGGAGGCGAGTGACGCGGCGGCGGAGGAGAGCGCGGCCTTCAGCAAGGCGCTTTTTGACGATGTCGGGGGTGAGACTGAGAGTGTCGGAGACGTTGCGGACGGATTGGTCGTCGCGGTAGAAGAGGATGAGCGGGAGGCGTAGTTTTTCGGGAAGACCTTCTAGGGCGCTCATGACGATTTGGGCCTCTTCTTTTTCTGCGACGAGTTCGTCGGGGCGGGGGATTTCCGAGGCTCCCGGGAATGTTTCGAGAGGGGGATGGACGCGCTTTTTTCTGAGGGTCATCAGGGCGGCATTTCTTGCGATTTGGGCAAGCCAAGGGCGAAGTTTTTCGCTATCCTGAATATCGGAGATTTTCTTCCAGGCGGTGACGAAAGTCTCTTGGGCGGCGTCTTCGCTGGCTTGAAAATCCTTGAGAATGGACAAGGTGATTCCGGTGACCATCCCTTGATACCGTGCGACAAGGTCGACGAAGGCCGCCTTATCTCCTGCTTGAGCGGCGGAGACGAGATTGGTATCGAGCTGGTTCTTCATTGAGAGTTTCTATCCTAAGAGATGCCCGAAGTGGAATAGTGGTGCGAGATTTTTTGAAGTGTTTGCGCTTGGGCCCTAAAAAAGCCCGCCTGGTCAGTGACCGGGCGGGCTTTGGGAAAGTTGAGATGAAGATTACTTCTTCCAGTCGTTGATGCGGTCTTCGTGGGCTTTGAAGAGTTCGGTGGTATCTCCGTGGATGACGATCTCCTTGATGAGGTCGCCGCCTTTGATGGCGTTGATGACGTCCTGTCCTTCGGTGGTTTCACCGAAGACGGTGTGTTTGCCGTCGAGGTGCGGGGTGGGACAGTGGGTGATGAAAAATTGCGATCCGTTGGTATTGGGGCCGGCATTGGCCATCGAGAGCATGCCGGGTTTGTCGTGGCGGCGGTGTGCTTTACACTCGCACTCGAATTTGTAGCCGGGGCCCCCGGTACCGGATCCTTGAGGGCAGCCGCCTTGGATCATGAAGTTTGGAATGACGCGGTGAAACTTCAGCCCGTTATAGAACCCGCTGGAAGCGAGATGGAGGAAAGAGCAAACGGTGACGGGTGCGTCATCGGGGAATAGGGTGAGGTTGATGTCGCCCTTGCTGGTCTGCATTGTGATTTTAATGTCGTCCATGAGGGCGACACGCTAGCGCAGATCCGTAAGGAGAAAAGCCCTTATCGGCAGCCGTCGAGGAGTTGGTCCACGAAGAGGGTGATGTTTCGCATCGCGTCGGTGTAATCGGAATCGTCCAGGAACATGAGGGTGTCCCGGGCTTCCTCGACAATTTGTGCGGCGGTGTCGATGGCGTCGGCCATGGAGCCCTCGTATTCGGCGATGCCGACGAGGACGGTCAGGTCGAGGGGCTGTTGCTCGATGATTCGCTTGGAAAGCTGCTCCTTCTGCCTGGGATTTGCCCTTTCGAGAAGGTTGAGGATGGGGAGGGTGAGCTTGCCCTTTTCAAGGTCGGTTCCAAGGGTTTTCCCGATCTGATCTTCAGAACCGATGAGGTCGACGACGTCATCGTAGATTTGGTAAGCCGTGCCGAGCTTCATGCCGTAGTCGAACATGGCGTCGCTAACAGTCTTGGTAGATCCTGAAATCATGGCGGCGAGCTGGCAGGCGGCGGCGAAAAGAGCGCCGGTCTTCATCTCGATCATCTTGAAGTAGTCCTTCTTGGTAAGATTGAGATCAAAGCGCCGCTGGGTTTGGAGAATTTCGCCCTGGCAGACCTCTCGTGAGGCCAAGCTGATGGCACGGCTGATCTCAATATTGTCAAAGTCGGTCGAAAGTTTCAACGCGTGGGAAAAGAGGGCATCTCCGAGGAGAACCGCCATGCCATTTCCCCATTTGGCATTTGCGGTGGGGACCTTCCGGCGGGATGAGGCACCATCAATGATGTCATCATGTACCAAGGTGGCCATGTGAATCAGCTCAAGAATGACGCCAAGATTGATGTGTTCCCCGGTGACTCCACCGGTCGCACCTCCGGTAAGGGCGCAGAGGGCAGGGCGGATTCGTTTGCCGGAAGTCTCACAGATATACTCCATGTAGGGCTCGACTCCCGGATCAAAATTCCGGACTTGCTCGCTGATTTGCTTTTCGACCTTCTCGATGTGAGGGCGGATGAAATCGAAAGGAAAGAGCTCCGGATTGACGGTTTCGCGATTTGTTGTCATCGGCACATCCGAACTTTCACTAAATCCTGAAAATTGCAACTTTAATGAATGAAAAACCTGTGGATGACAGGATCTTGTTCAATGAAACAAATCCAGATGCTTGGATGGGGGCGCGAGGGGCGTGAAAGACAATATTGTGATCAAAATTAAACAAGAGGTGGAAAATGCGCCGATTTTTATAATTAACTGGGATGTGTTCATCGCCTATACCAAGTTTCGACTATGAAAATAAAAACAATTCTACTTCCCGTGATCGCGGGAGGTTCGCTGATCCTGCCGTCGTGGGGTGATCCTGCCGCCCAGCTCATCCAATCTGACGTGAAAGAAGCTCCTGCGGATGCCGGAGCGGTGGTGGTGCCTGCCGGGCTCGCCAAAAAGCTGGGCTTTGCCGCTCACGTCCCCAAGTCAACCGAGGGATATGTCTCCATCATGGGGGGCTATGACATGTATCAGCGCCTCCTTAAGACCGAGCTTGGTAAGGTGATGGTCGAAATGATGGCTGGTCAGGGTGCCGACCTTGAGGAAATGGAGGAACAAGAGGAAATGGTCATGCTCAAGGCCGTCGTGGGCGAGGAGATCTTCGCCGCCTTCGGTGATTCTTCCGGGAAACAGGCCGTCCATCTCCAGACCATCAATAACTCCTCTTCGTTCCACCAGATGAAGATGCTCGTAAAAATGGCGGAAATGGCCATGGGTGAGGACGCTGATCCTTCCCAAATGCAGGGTCTGGCCATGGGGATGTTTGGTTCCATTCTCGGAGACCCGGAGGCCGGGCTTGCTGTTTTTGAAAAGGCTGAAATGCCTCCGGTGACGGTTGGCTTCAAAGTCAGCGACGAGGACATGCGGGAACAAATTTCTGAGACCATGATCGGCGGAGTTCTTTCGCTCTTCGATCTGGATGAGGATGCTCCTTTCGATGAAATCGAGATGGAAAGAGACGGCGTCGCATTCAGCGGTATGACCATCGTGGGCAAAAAGCTGGCAGCTTTGGCCGATGAGGACACCCGTCAGGAAATGACCGAGACCTTTGGCACCCGTGCCAATGTGGACCGGTTGATGACAGCGCTGGAGAAGAAGAATTTCAACATCGCGATCGGTGTGAAGGACGAGTATATCATGGTGTATCTCGGTGGATCACTTGACGGACTGAAGATCCCGACCAAGCCCGAGGATTCCCTCTTGGCGAACAAGGGCATGGATTTCCTCAAGAATTACGGAGACAAGGATGTTCGCATCCTCCTCTTTGGTGAAGACGAAGCCCTCAACACCATGGCGGGTTCGAATGAAGTTTTGGGTTCGATGGCAAAAGGACTGAAAGCCGGTCTTTCTGAGGCCGAGGTCTTTGGTGACACCCGCGATATTCAGGCCCTTTTGGGGCACGTTGCCAGAGTCGAGGGCAAGATCTTCGACATGTTTGAATATGGCCGCACCGGTTTGGTTGGATTTATTGAAGAAGGTTTCAAGCTTGAGAGCCACGCTCTTGGAAACCTCCCAACACTCGATACCGAGACCGCGCACACCTTTGCAGGACTTGGTGACATGGAGGATGTCGTTTTCTTCAGTAATAGCCGCTCGAATCCTGAGTTCACCTCAAAGATGCACGACATGATGGATTCCCTTGGCGAGGCTGCCTACCTGATGGCCTCCCGGGTTTCCGAAATGGACATTGATGACGGCGACTTCCGCGACTTCCGTGAAGGATTCAAGATGTTTGATGAGATGGGAGCTGCAGATCTCAAAGGAATCTGGGGTGCTCTAAGTACTGACTGGGCTGAAGGAACGGGCAACGAAGGCGCAATTATCATCGATACCAAGGGCACAATGCCCAAGGTTCCCGAAGTTCCCGGAGTCCTCATTGAGAAGGGCCTGATTCCCCGGATCGCCTACGTCACCCCGATGACCGACCGCGCCAAGATGACAAGTGCCTGGACGACGATCGAGAAATCGATCGTCAAGATCCTGAAGACCGTGAAGGAGATGGATGGACCGGAAATCCCGATGCAGGAAATCGACGATAACACCAAGGATGGCGTGACTTACTACAGCACCGCGATCCAGTTCTCGACGAAAGATGCGCGTCCGGTGGTTGGCATGACCGATCAGCATTTCTACTTCTCGACCTCGCAGAAATTCATCGCTGAGCTGAATGCCAAGGTCGGAGCCGGTGACGTTCCCGTTCGGAAGGGAAGCTATACCCGGATTAACTTTGCTGCCGCCCGCGGACTCGCTGAGTATTGGGTTAACTTGTTGAAGGAGAATGCTGATGAGGTTTTCACGAATGAATATCAGCTTGACGACTTCAACGAGAATCTTCCTCTGGTGAAGAAGTTCTTGAAGGGATTTGAGCAACTCGAGGAGATGACCGCGCATACCCGCATGGTGGGAGACGAGGCTCGCTCTTCGGTTCACTTCAAGATGAAGTAAGCTTACTTTCGTCGCTTTTCTTAAGCCCTGCCGGAGTCTCCGGCGGGGCTTTTTTTTCGAAACACCTCGATTGGGACTATGAAATCTCCTCGCCAGCACGTTCTACCTCCATTAGCCTAGACCAACACCATGAGCGATATCTACGTAACAGAGACTGACAGCGCCCAGCTGGCAGCCAATTCCCAGGCAGTCCGGATGACTGTCGAGCGCCAGCGCCGCCGTGAGACACTCCAATCCGCAGTGACTGCTCTTCTTGGTTTTGGAGTGGTGGTCGCTATCCTTGCTTTAATCGCGCTCATCCCCTTGAACAAGGAGATCCCGCAGATCGTCACTTATCAGGCGGCTACTCCCGAGGAAGAACCTCCGATCAAGATGAAGGAGCTGACCAACAATGCCCAGCCGAAGCCTCCGGGTGCCAGTTCCTCGATGGCGAAGGTGATTGCCGCGCAATCGAAATCCCCGGTTGCGGTCCCGATCCCTGTGACGGCCAACCCTGACAGTATGTTTGGCATGGAAGAGGACTTTGGGCCTGGTTTCGGCACTGGTGAAGGTGATGGCGACGGTGGTGGTGGTGCAACCTTCTTCGGAAGTCGCCGGGCCGGACGGAATGTCGTCTTTATCGTGGATTTCTCCGGCTCCATGGAGTCGGATGCCGAAGGTGGCGGTGGCACCCGAATCCAGGCTCTCAAAAAGGAGTTGGTCCGCTCGATCAATTCCCTCTCTTCGAAGATGAATGTCTCCGTGATTTTCTTTTCCACCACGGGGTGGACGATCGATACCGAAGGTCCTGACCATTATCAGAAGGGCTTCCGGGGGAACGGCAAGGTTCCCGACGTCAATTGGTATCCCGCCAACGATCGGCTCAAAGCCGTGGTTGTTGATGCCATTCAAAAGATGCCTGCGAAGGGTGGCACCAACTGGTATCCGCCCCTGAAGATGGCTTTCTCAATGACCCCGCGTCCAAATATCGTCTACTTGCTCTCGGATGGTGAACCCACGGATTCCGACTATGTTTTGGAGAAGATGGACGAGTTGAATCCCGATGGCGTTCCTATCGACACCATTGCCTTTGAACTTCCCGGAACTCCGGCCGGCCAGCTCATGATCATCGCGGAGGAGACGGGCGGGAAGTTCTCCATGATCTACAAAGGCAAGCGTCTTGTCGGCAGCAGTGCCGAGGATATGACGGGCTCTGAACACGACTGATGAAGGTCGTCATCTTCGATATCGATGGCACTCTGACCCGGACGAATGGCGTCGATTCCGAGTGTTTCATTCGGACGGTCCGCGAGGTTCTGGGCGTGGTGGATTTTGAGACCGATTGGTCCAAGTACCAGTTTGTCACTGACAGTGGAGTGGCTCAGGAAATTTCACAGCGCTACTGCGACCGTCCCATGAGTGGGAGCCTGACGAAGGCTTTTCACGAACATCTCGTCACCTGTCTGCGCGAGCAGCCGGCATCGTCTTTTCTTGAGGTTCCCGGTGCCGTGGAATTTGTGAAGTTGTTGGTGGATTCTCCGGACTATGCCGTGGCCTTCGCGACGGGCGCGCATGAGGCCTCCGCCCGACATAAGCTGACGACGGCGGGCTTTGAAATTGCAGATCTCCCGCTTGCGAGTTCCTCCGATGCCGTGGTTCGCGAGCATATCATGCTTCATGCCCTTGATCGAGCGGCCCAAAAATACCAAGCCCGTTTTGCCGAGGTGACCTACTTCGGTGATGCCTCCTGGGATGTCGATGCGACCACGAATCTAGGGTGGCGCCTGATTGGGATTGGGCCAGGGATTGAGACCGAGATCGTCTTTGCCGATTACATGGATCCCGAGGCGATTCTCGCTTGTCTCTAACCGTACCTCGTAGGAGGCTTTTTAGGATTCTTCCGAATACTTATGAATAAAGCCTCTTCTCGTTTCGTTTCAGTTTTCGTGCGTGTTTCAGCTTCCCTTATGACGACAGGTTCAGTGTTGCTTTTGGCAAGCTGTTCCAATTCGAGGACGGTTGGAGCCGAGTGGGAGCTCCCGGCTGGTCGAAGCGTGAGTAGGACGGTCACGGGCAGTGATGTTATGATCGCAGGGGGAAGTGAACTTGAAGTGGCTTACAGCGATCGGAATCGCTATTTTGTGGCAGCCGGAGGAGCTTTGATTGGCTTTGAAAAAGGAGTGAGGAAGACCAAGATTTATGCCGAGAAAGGCGCGATGATCCCTGATGCCCGACGCTTGCAGGGATTCACGGTCGTGACCGTCAAGGATGCGGCGAAAGCCTACCGTGATCGTTACATAGAACTTCCACCTGCTGACATGAGACCGCCGGGATCCGGAAATCAAACCACCGTAGTGCCTGTCGTGGGCGTCGGGGTGGGCGCGGGATTCTGGGGCGGTGGCTGGGGAGGCCGGGGGTATCACCATTCCCATGGATCATCCCGCCCGGCATCGGTCAGAGCATCCTCCTATCAGAAAAAAAATTAACCCCACTGAAAAACAGACCATGAAAACCAAACTCATTACAGCCCTCGGATTCCTGGGCCTCGCATCCGTGTCACACGCTCAATTCGCTGGAATCAACGGCGGAGTTTTGCTTGGCGGCGGTTATTTGGAAGATCCAGGTGAAGGATATGGCTTCCTCCAATTGCGGGGGACGTTCTACGAGGATGATGCCATTGCCCATACCGTGTTTTTTGAATTCCTGGGGCACTCTGATGATGCCGTTCTGGAGTTTCCCTTCCCTGGGCCCGGAGGGGGAAGCTACTTCGAAAATGGCGATATCACCTTTGCCAACTTCACCCTGAACTACGAACTCGAAGCCAAACTTGGTCTCGGGTTTTCACTCTATGCCGGAGGGGGGATCGGAGTCGAATATGTGAGTCTTGATGACCGCTTTGATTTTTCGATCGATTCGGACAGCAACTTTCTCGCACAGACCTTTGCCGGAGTCCGTTTTGGCAAAGGTATTATAGGTCAACTGGGTGTTCGCTACCTCTGGCGGGAAGACTTTGCACTCCTAGGAGATCAGTTTGTGACCGAGGATAGTCTTGGCTACGAACTCTCGGTCGGATTCAGTTTCTAAGCCGGAAATTTTCAAACAAAAAAAGGCCGTGCGGGATCATTCCGGCACGGCTTTTTGGTGGGGGTGAAAAATCGGGGGCAATTATCCGCGGAAGAGCTGCACGGTCACCTTTTCCTCGACCGGGGTTTCAAGCGTTTCTGCGAGGCCTTCCAGATCTGTCTCTTATACACATCTGACGCTGCCGACGATCTACTCTGTGTA